>JBAVPF010000317.1:0-2768 GCA_049692815.1 Acidimicrobiia bacterium | reverse complement strand
GCTTGGTCCTGGGCGCCTTTGAACCCCAGCCCAGTTCTCCGGCAGGGACCTTCAAGTCCCCCTCATGCGTGTCCGTTCTCGGCGCCTTCGAACCCCAGCCCGTTTCGCCGACAGGAACCTTCAAATCCCCCGCTGGGACGCTCTCACCCTTGCGGGCGGAAGAAGCAGTCTCCCAGAATCTGGGGAACTTCCAGAACTTACTCATACTCTTAAAGCTTACAGGAGGCTGGGTCGCGGGTCTAGGGTCGGAAGCCACTTGCCACAGTCCAGGTAGTGATGCGGCGTGGATCGCTGGCTGGTATTTCGTGCCGAGCGACATTCAGCAGGTTTGGGACGAAACTGCGGCAGATAAAGGAGAACAACCCCCACTGGCCGGTTCTAACGGTCCTTGAGCTGATCGATTGGATTCGAGGCCCACAGGACAGCTGATAGCAACCAGCAGGCGAGAAGTTGGCCAGCGGAGGTGAGGCCGGCCGCAATCAAGCCAAAGGGCAATACCTGTGAGTAGTCCGACCAGAGTGCACCGGTTGCAGCAAAGACGCCGACCAAAGAACCGGACAGACTCGCCATCGACGTCTCGACCAGCCGGATCACAGCGATCTCGCCGTACCGAAGTCCGAGGACCCGGTACAGAGCAGAATCCGATCGTCTCACCCAGCTCACGATTCCGAGGACGAGAGCGAAGCTTATCGTGCCAATCAGCCAGAGGCCCTTCGTCGTTCGTTCGTCCCACAGTTCTGCTCCAGTGGTGACAAGGTCACTTCCGATGAGGGCTGTAGTCACGACGAGATCCGACTCTCCAAACGCCGCTGGGAGGCTCTCGGCCAGGTCGACCGCGGTCGGTCGCATAGCAACAATGCAAGTCGTAGCGCTGCCGGCAGGGGGGACAACAGCGAAAGCACCCAGGTCATAACCTGGGCGGAGAGGCTCAAGATCAGCTGTAGTGAAATTGACTGACACCACGCGCCCCTCTTCGGTCAGCAAGACTGTGTCTCGTCCGCTGAAGCCCAACGATTCCACAACATCGTCCGACATGACTAGAGCATGGTCCGTGTGGAGTTGCCCAACTGACTCCAAGACCCCCCTCATTCCTGGACTCGTCGGGAATACCTGAAGCTGTCGATCGCCAAGAGCAGACAACGTTCGCAAGTACGGCTCCCCAACGGATCCTGCGGCCTCAACTCCCCACAGCTGGCTCAGGCCATCACAGACCTGTCGCGACACGACCGAGCCGGGATCGTCTGCGTTCTCTTCGATCAGCCGCAGATTGCCGCCGAGCTGTCTGAACTCGATGTCGGCGACGCGGGCACGTTCAGCGGAGATCGTCTCGCCGATCAGGGCGACGGCTGTGAATGACGAAGCAATGAGTATGACTCCGATGATGAGGAGACGGCCTGAGGCGAACGACTGAATTGCTTCCCGCAAAAGCGCCTTGGTCGAGCCGGTCACCATGGGATGAGCCCTTCAGCCGTGAGCTCGAAGCGGCGATCACAGGCGGCGGCCACGTTTCCGTCATGGGTCGCAACGATGACCGCATAGCTCATTTTCGCAGCCCCTAAATCGGTGAGCCCCTGCGCTGAGCCGATCAAAGCTGCGATTACGGCCCGGCTCGATCCGCGATCGAGTTGACCGGTGGGTTCGTCGGCGAGAATCAAGTCCGGCTGGCTTGCAATCGACCGGGCGATGCCAACTCGCTGGAGCTCGCCACCCGAGAGCTGACGAGCTTTCGCCTCGAGCAAGGAACCGATCCCCAAGACCGTGGCCGCGCCTGTCGCTCGCCTCACAGCCTCATGCGGATTCATCCCGGCGAGCAACGCGGGCATGGCGATGTTTGCGAGCACAGAACGACTTCCGAAGGCGTTGGAGGCCTGGAGGATCCAGGCGGTCCGGCTGAGCCGTGTCAGGTCATCGTCTCGCCACCCATACTGAACTGAGCCGCGGGTGGGTGACAGGATGCCACCGACAATGGAGAGCAGTGTCGTCTTGCCCACCCCTGAAGGCCCAGTGATGGCGACCGCTTCGTCGGGACCCACACAGAGGTCAACGTGATCGAAGAGGAGGTGCCCGTCCTCGAAGCGGTGGGCAAGACCGGTCGCGGTGACGAGATCAGGTCGGGTCACCGCACGTGCCGGTAAACGCGTCCGGCGAGGCCATGACCTCTGCCTCTAAGGGCAGGGTGGGAACGATCCTCGTTACGCCGAGACTGGAAGCGATCACAGTCACCGGCCACGTTTGACCATCCGAGAGGATCACGCACATGGTCCCGTCTTCGTCCACAACAATCGAAGCACCGGGGACGGTCTGCCAATCGACCGGTGAACTCAGACGGGTCACCCCTGCGATTGTTCCACTCTCCTGGTCGATGTATTCGGCCAGAAGATCGAGGCTCTGCTCCACATTCCCGTCTAGATCGATTGGAACTACCGGGCCGTTGGCGACAACAAACTCCCACGGTTGCCCGACATCGACGAGTTCGAGTCCCGATCCGTCACGACGAACCGCTCGCGCCGATCGAACCTCAGACGATCTAATTGCGACGACCGACTCTGGCTGGATCACTTCGCCGAGGGATACCGCGAATTCTGAGAACTCGTCACCTTCTGGCGGAAACCACACGACATACTGTGGACGAAACACACCGGTCCGCGGCCAACCAACGGCGTCTTCGAATGCGCGCACTGCCCTCACAAACGCCGCATCGACGCGTTCCGATTGCTGTTCCGAATCGAGAAAACCAAGTTCGACCAGCAGACTTGACACCGCGGAGA
>JBAVPF010000316.1:0-1851 GCA_049692815.1 Acidimicrobiia bacterium | reverse complement strand
GTGTGGAACCGTGCCATCGGCGTCATGCCCAGCTCTTCGGCCTTGTCCTCGCCCATGATCAGGATGGCGGCCGCTCCGTCGGAGATCTGAGAGGAGTTGCCCGCAGTCACCTTGCCATCGGCCTTGAACGCCGGCTGGAGGGATGCGAGCTTCTCCAAGCTCGTGTCCCACCGGATCCCCTCGTCCCTGGTCACGGTCTCGGTGGACCCATCTTCTCGAGTGACCTCGACGGGGACTATCTGTCGCTCGAACCTGCCCTCTTCGGTCGCCTGGCCGGCGCGACGATGCGACTCGAGTGACAATTCGTCGAGCTCCTCTCGGGAGATTGCCCATTTCTCGGTGATCATCTCCGCCGAGATGCCCTGTGGGACGAGCCCGTTGGCATAGCGCTCCAGCATGCGGGCGCCGAAGGGGAGGCCGGGGCCGTTCTGGGCGGTGATGCCCATCGGGACCCGGGTCATGTTCTCCACCCCTGCGGCTATCACGATGTCCTGGGCGCCCGCCATCACGGCCTGGGCGGCGAAATGCGCCGACTGCTGTGACGATCCGCATTGACGGTCGATGGTCACGCCGGTCACCGACTCGGGGAACCCGGCGGCGAGAGCGGCGTTGCGCCCCACGTTGTAGGCCTGCTCACCGGTCTGGGATACGTTCCCCATGATGACGTCGTCGATCAGCTCGGGGTCGAGATCGTTTCGCTCGATAAGGGCCTGGAGGGGAATCGAGGCCAGGTCCACCGGATGTGTGTCCTTGAACATTCCGTTGCGACGTCCCACCGGGGTACGGACCGCATCGACGATCACTGCGCTTCTCATGCGTCTCCCTTGCTCTAGGGGAGAAACGGTAACTGGGGCCCCCTGATTCCGCCATGGGAGCGTGTGCACGGGTGGGGCTGCCAGCCCCACCTGTGCACACACATCTGATGTGGAGACGATGGGACTCGAACCCACGACCCCCGGCTTGCAAAGCCGGTGCTCTTCCAACTGAGCTACGTCCCCGCGATGGAAGGGATCAAGTCACAGGATATTGCCGGTGGCGACGCTGCTCCAGTCTCATGGGCCGACCCGACCGACACGCGGCCGGACTCACCAGGTCCACGCGTACCAGACGATCAAACCGTTGAACACGAAGCTCACCGCGATCAACAGGTTGTCGTATGCGCCGGGATAGGGCAGGCCGACGATGTTGAACAGAACCAGAAACACGGCGACGAGGCGAACCATGTAGGGGAGGCCGGTAGTGATCGAGTAGTCGGCCCAGTTGACTCCGGCTGCCCGCACAGCGATGACAACATCGTCGTCAGACGGCACCGTCAACTCGCTGAGGTGCAGTACCTCTGCTGGCTCGCCGTAACTTTCCTGAACGATCGCCTTCATCGCACTGTGCTCGAGAACAGGAACCCGACGGGTGTTCGCCGGGGTCACCCGGCTGTCGCCGGGCGACTCCATCGTCGCTTCCCCGGATGACACCGAGACGGGAGGAGATGCTCGGCATCTCACCCGTTCGGGTTCCTCTGCCTTCGATCCTGACCGGCGGGTCGCCTGGCCGATAGAGAGAAAAGTCCCGAATCGCGTGGACATCGCGACGAGTCCCCGGGTTCGTGATGACCTTTTCCTCTATCCCCTGGTAGACGCCACATCGAACATGAGAAGTGACTCGACTGACCACCGAGGAGAACACTCCGTGGAACAGGTGACGGCCACTCGTTCCGAGCTGTTGGCCCGTCGGACTCGATTGGACTTGGCCAGGAGAGGTCGTGTCCTCTTGGAGCAGAAAAGGGATCAGCTGATGTCCGAGTTCCGCAAGGCTGCGATCTTCGTGCTCGAAGAAGCGGTCGAGTTGGACGGAATC
>JBAVPF010000315.1:0-2543 GCA_049692815.1 Acidimicrobiia bacterium | reverse complement strand
CGGTAGATGTCTCCTCCAAGTACCTACGGACCGCCTTCGATGCCTCCTGACGCTGCGCTTTGAGCTGGCGTTCTCTCTCCTTCAGAAAGGCTCGGCCCCCGAGCGCTGCGGCAGCCACGGCGATCACACCGCCCGTGGCCATGGTTACTGCCAGGCCTGCGGCCGACGCGAGAGCCGAGAACATGATGCTGGGCATGTACGCCCCGCGAATCGTGGTCATGCCCAGATCAAGGAAGGAAGTCCGACCCAACTCGACCGTCACCTCCCGTTCTGTCGCCGTGAGCGCCTCCGCCGCCGGGTCGAGCCCGAGGAGCCGGTCGACGTCGTCCAGTTCGGCGTCAAGACGGCCAGCCACGCTGCGAACGGCGTCCATAACCCTCTCCTCCACCACCGTGTTGTTCTCGATGACAGCCTGACGGAGATGCTGGCGGAGGCGGGCTTCGATCTCTGCCCACGTCTTTCTGGGGTCGGTGGTTCCGATCTCGTCTTCAGCCTCCCGCAGTACGGTCGTTATCCGGTTCTTCAGGTCGCTGGCCGAGGCGTTAGCCGCGTCCCCGAAAGCCTCCCGCAGATCAGTCCGCCAACGGGCGCCGGTGGTCCGGGCCTGTTGCAGCCGCTCCTGGGCTGCCCGAAGATGAGCCTCGGCCTCACTGGGCTCCCGCAACGCCTCTTCCGTCCGATCGAGACGCCAACGCTCCTGTTGCAGGGTGGCCGCGGTCTGAGCTGCGATGCGTTGAACACGACTGGAGCGAGCTCGAGCAAATAGATCCCGAGCAATGAGATTGACCAAGTCGGGCACACCGGAGAGCGAGTCCAACTCCGAATCCTGCCGTTCCAAACCGGCCCGTCGCAGATGAGCGCTGGTAACGGTGATTGGGAATCGGCGGTCCAGGTCGGCCAAGAGCTGTTCGTCTCGTGCTCGGATCACTTCGGGATCCGGATAGAGATCCGATTTTGTCAAGACCATCACTAGCTCCGGACAGACCACGCGCAGTGATCGGATGACGGACAAATCCCCCGCGGTCAGTTCCCTTCCCGCGCTTCCGACCCAAATCACCGCATCACACTGGCTGGCGATCTGCAAGGCCCGTTCGTGTTCGGCGCTTCCGGCACCAGGGACGCCCGGAACGTCGATGAGCACGATGCCCAGTTTGAGCAGAGCCCTGGGAAGACGGGCCTCGATGGTGCCTACGGAGCCTTCACCCTCGGCCGTCGCGAGTTCCTCACCGTGACGGAGGTGGACGACCGTCTCGTTGGGCCGTTCGGCATCGGTGGGACAGACGCTCACGTTGAGAAGACTGTTGATCAGACTGCCCTTGCCCGACTTGTAGGGTCCGATGAAGGCCACCTTCACCCCGGGTTCGATGAGGGAGGTCAACTGGGTCTGCAGCTCCGCGACAGCATCGTCGCGGCCGGCCCTGGAGAGGAGGCTGGCGGCGTTGCGGAGACCGGTCGCCAGCGATTCGACCGGGTTTGGCTCATTCGCCATGTCCGGAACGACTCATCTCAACCTCACACCACGGTATCCCCAATGTAGACTCTCGATGGTCGGACGTCGTCTAAGGGGGTTGAGCCTACGCGGTGACCTATGTCCTTGGCATCGATATCGGCACCACCTATAGCGCCGCGGCTCTGGCCCGTCATGGGCGGGCTGAGATAGCGGCTCTCGGGGCGATTTCCACCGCGGTCCCCACCGCCGTCTACTTGCTCCCCGACGGTGGCTTCCTCACCGCCGAGGAGGCCATTCGCCGCGGCGCTGCCGATCCCGACCGGCTGGTCCTGTATTTCAAACGACGTCTCGGGGACCCGGTGCCACTTTCGGTGGCCGGCGAGAGCTACGACCCCGGTGTGCTTCTCGGCGAGATGCTCTCCTGGGTTCGACAACGAGCCGTAGAGCTCGAGGGGGGCCCTCCTGACGAGGTGGTGGTCACCCATCCGGCCAATTGGGGCGATTACAAAAAGGACCTGCTCGAAACGGCGATCTCCAACGCCGGGATCTATCCGTTCAGCCTGCTCACCGAGCCTGAGGCCGCCGCCGTCCATTACTCCTCACAGGAGCGAACCGAGGTCGGATCATTGATCGCGGTCTACGATCTGGGCGGCGGTACCTTCGACGCCGCCCTCCTCCGCAAGACCGAGAACCGCTACGACTTCGTGGGTGAGCCGCTTGGTGTTGAGCGTCTCGGCGGCATCGATTTCGACGATCTCATCTGGGGTCATGTGGTCACGACGCTTGGTGGCTCTCTGGGGCAGATCGATCTCGAGAATCCCTCCAATCGGAGAGCCGTGGCGGCCTTGCGACGCAGCATGAGTGAAGTGAAGGAATCGTTGTCATCGGACTCCCAAGTGGTGGTTCCGGTGGTTCTCCCCGGAATCGACACCGAGATCAGGATCACCCGGGCCGAGTTCGAGGGTCTGATCCGACCTTTTCTGGAGGACACCCTCCTCGCCCTGCAACACCTGCTCGACAACGCCGGCGTGACCACCGATGACGTCAATGCCGTGCTGCTGGTAGGGGGGTCGAGCCGGATACCCCTCGTAGC
>JBAVPF010000314.1:0-2949 GCA_049692815.1 Acidimicrobiia bacterium | reverse complement strand
GGGATCGAGAGTCCAATCATGATTGCTGAGGTCGAGATGGCCACCAGCCCGGGCCAGGGAAGCATGAGGAAGGGCAGCATTCGCCAGGGCACGGGCTCCACTAGGTACATCTCGAGTTGGCCCTGGGTCACAAGGCGAAGCAGGGCCGTTCCGAAAGAGTTGAGGGTGGCCGCGAGCAAACTCATCGCTACCAGACCGATGACGACGAAGGTGTAGTAGTCGAAGGCGACGTTCGGCCCGTTTTCGCTGACGAGATCGGCGACGAACTTGAACGTGACTATCGGGACGAAGGCATTGAGCCCCTTCATGACGATGGCCAGTGGGTAGTTCGTCGCATCGATGAGGTCGACCTGGATGAAGGCCCAAGCCACCTGCCATCCACGACGGAGCCGACCCCTGAGTCTTCTCAAGGACTTCAAGCTTCGTCCCTCCGTTTCCCACGGAGCATCTCCGCCAGAACGTCACCGAGACGCGGCGGCCGGCGCCCGATCGACTCGATGTCCTCGACGTGACCGTCCAGTCTCTTCATGATCGTCCCGACGGGGAGCTCTGTCGTGATCGTGACCAGGGTGTCGTTCGTATCGACGTGATCGACCTCAGGGACCTGGGCGAGTGCGTCAGCGCATGCCCGAACCGAGTTCTCGTGCTCGAAGACGATCTCGATCTTCGGACGGCGGGCCGTCGTCGTCATCGAAGCGAGGCTGCCCGAATAGACGACTCTGCCCCGGTTGAGCAACAGGACCTGATCGTTCAGCAACTCCACCTCATCGAGGCGGTGGGAGCTGATTAGTACTGCGATGTTGCTCTCCTCGGCGATCCTCTGGATCGTGTGGAGGAGCTCGTACGAGCCGATCGGGTCGACTGCCCCGGTCGGCTCGTCCAGAATCAGCACTGATGGGCGGTGGAGAATGGCACGGGCCAGCATGAGCCTGGCCAGCATGCCCGACGAGAGAGCAAATCCGACTCGATCCTTCGCCTCGTCCAGTCCTACCAGGTCGAGCGTGTCGTCGACACGATCTTTGAGCCGGCGTTCGGAGATACCTTGGAGCCTGCCGTGAAAGGCCATGTTCTCCCGGCATGAATGCCGAAGCAACAGCGTGCGGTTCTCTGCCGGCATGAAGCCAATCAGTCGTCGGACCGCGGAGGACCTCGAGGTCGTATCGAGGCCCATTACGGTCGCGGTGCCCGCGGTCGGTGTCGTCAGACCCGTGATTATGCGAAAAAGTGTCGACTTCCCAGCCCCGTTTGGGCCCAGAACCGCTCGAAGCTCACCCGGCTGAACCTCGAGAGACACGTCGTCGAGCGCGACCACTGGCTCCTTCGTAGAGGTGCGAAGGATGAGGCGCATGCGCCGCGAAAACGGCTCGTAGACCTTATGCAGGTGGTCTATTGCGATGATCGGTTCGGACACGGTGGAATGGATAAAGCCCTCGAAACCCCCAACAGGACGATGCCTGTTGCGGCGAGATTAACCTTGATGTCCAGGAATACCAGGTGTGATGTGTTGGAGGGCCGCGTCGCGCAGGACCCGCTCGGTCCCTCAGAAGAGGTCTTCGATGTCGGATTTGGCCCGAACGTACGGTGTTCTCGTCACCTTCGACCGTCCAGAGACTCTTGCCAACACCCTCGACAGGCTCACGGCCCAAACGAGGCAATTCGACTTTCTGATGGTGGTGGACAACGGTGTAGTCAGCTCTGCAGAGTCGGTGACCAAAGTGCACGCGCCCCCTGTTAGCGAACTGAGGTACGTCCGAACGGGAGCCAACATCGGTCCCGCCGGCGGGTTTGCCCTCGGTATGCGGGAGGTTCTCGAGTTCGCCGCAGACGACGACTGGATCTTCTTGCTCGACGACGACGACCCCCCGTTCTTCGACGATGCCATCGAGCGCGCTTTCAGGTTCGCCTTGGAACAGACCGCCCGCGACGCGAAGACCGCCGGCGTGGGCATCAGCGGTGGGCGATTCGCTCCCAGGCGAGGTCGCGTGATTCGCGTCGGGGATGACGAGATCTCCGGCGCCGTGCCCATCGATCACGTAACGGGAGGAGGTCTTCCGGCATACCGAGTGGGCCCGCTGCGCCAGGTTGGAGTGATGAGACCCGAGCTGTTCTTCGGCTTCGAGGAGCTCGACATGGGACTCCGGCTGACCCGCGCCGGATTCAAGATGTACGCGGACGGGGAGGCTTGGAGGGAGCGCAAGGAGGTCAAGCGCCAGGCCGGGCTCCTCCCACCCGAAGAGGTCTCGGCCCGTCGCGCCGACACCACTGCATGGCGGACCGGCGATCCGTCCTGGCGCCGCTACTACAGCCTCCGCAACCTGATTCAGATCCTCCGTGAGTCGGGGCATGGCCTCTCCGCGGCACGAGTGTCGATCTCGCGGGGTCTGGTCAAGCCAATGGTCAATCTCCTCATTTCGCCCCGATCAGCGAGTGCCAGCCTCGCGTTGGGTTGGCTGGCCGTGCGTGATGGCTGGGCCGGCAGAACCGGTCGGACACTGGAGCCCGGCGCGGTGGGTGGACATGATTGATCGTTCCCAGACCCTCGGGGTGGTGGTCCCCACTATCGGTGACCGGCCCGAGCTTCGTCGTCTGCTTCTCTCGGTAGCGAGCCAGCACCGCCGGCCGGAGGCAGTCTGTGTCGTCGTGGACTCGCAGGATACGGCGCTGGTCGTCGAGATCCTGGACGACATCCGCCGCGAGATGGAGCCGATCGAGGTTTCGATGGTGAACACAGGCGTGGAGCGTGCCGAAGGGGAGTATCTCGTCGAGACCGGATACGGCTATGCAGTGAACCTCGGTCTCTCCAACCTCGACACCGATCTCGTGTCATTCCTCGACGATGACGATGAGATCCTCGCCAACCACTACTCGAATCTGGAGAAAGCCCTGGATGCGGACAGCGGCATCGGTCTCGCATACTCGAGGGTCGAGGTCGTGTCGGTCGACGGGAGA
>JBAVPF010000313.1:0-8536 GCA_049692815.1 Acidimicrobiia bacterium | reverse complement strand
GCCACCATCCGCGAGACGTCGCGTCTCCGTGAGCTGTTCGGCACGAGGACGCATATGGAGATGTGGCATCACGGTATGCCCGAGGACGACGGGCGCAACGACCTCATGTGGGAGGTCGCCCAGAAGCTCGGTCTCTCCACCGTGGCCACCAACCAGGTTCACTACCACGATCGGTCAGACGCCTACCTGTCCGAGGTGCTGGCCGCCATCGGGGGCAGACGCACCCTGGCCGAGTCGGACGGGTTCCGACCTGCCACGGACGAGAGATATCTCAAACATCCTCAGGAGATGGAGTGGCGTTTCGCCCGTTACCCCGGTGCGGTCGCCCGTAGTGCCGAGTTGGGCTCACGTCTCGCATTCGATCTGGGGCTGGTGGCACCCCGTCTGCCCGATTTCCCCATGCCGGGGCACTTCCGCGACGAGATGGATTATCTACGACATCTCACCTGGGAAGGTGCCCGGGACGTGTACCCCGGGTCCGACGACGGGATCGACCCGAGGGCGCGTCGTCGTCTGGCCTACGAGCTGGAGATCATCGAGAGACTGGGGTTTCCCGGCTACTTCCTGGTGGTCAAGGATCTCGTCGACTTCGCCCGGTCTCAGGACATCTACTGCCAGATAAGGGGGTCGGGTGCCGACTCGGCCGTTTGCCGGTGTATCGGGCTCACACGTGTCGACCCCATCCGGCTCCATCTCCCCTTCGAGCGGTTTCTCTCCGAAGAGCGGGGCAAGCCGCCGGACATCGACGTCGACTTCGAGGCGGATCGTCGTGAGGAGGTCATCCAGTACTGCTACCGCCGCTATGGACGGGAGAGGGCAGCGATGGTGGCCAACGTCATCACCTATCGGGCCCGCTCGGTGCTCCGTGACGTCGCCAAGACCTTCGGGTTCACCCAAGCCCAGGTGGACGGTCTCTCCAGGTATGTCGACACTCGAGACCCGGCGCAGCTGCGTGAGATGGACACCTCCCTGCCCCAAGGCATGACGGCGGAGATGATCTACGACATCTGCTGGCGTCTGGACGGTTTCCCCCGTCATCTCGGCATCCACTCAGGGGGGATGGTGATCGCCGACCGGCCCCTGTGGCAGGTGGTCCCGCTGGAGTGGGGGAGGATGGAGGGCCGGACGGTCCTGCAATGGGACAAGGACGACTCGGCGGCCGTGGGCATCGTCAAGTTCGATCTGTTGGGGCTGGGGATGCTCAACGCGCTCCATCTGGCGGCCGATCTCGTCGAGGACACCCATGGCGTCGTCATCGACCTGGCCCTGATCCCACAGGAGCCCGCCATCTACGAGTCGATGACGAGGGCCGACACGGTCGGGGTGTTCCAGATCGAGTCACGGGCCCAGATGGCGACTCTCCCCAAGATGAAGCCGAAGACCTTCTACGACCTGGCCGTGGAGGTAGCCCTCATCCGGCCCGGCCCCATCCAGGGCCAGTCGGTCCATCCCTATCTGCGTCGTCGCAACGGTGAGGAGCCGGTCCGCTATCCCCATCCCTCCACCGAGGAGATCCTGGACAAGACCCTGGGCGTGCCCATCTTCCAAGAACAACTCATGGAACTGGCCAGGGTCTGCGCAGGCTTCGACGGGTCGCAGGCCGACCGGCTCCGCCAGGCGATGACCCACAAGCGCTCCGAGGCGGCGATGGGGCGGCTGCGTGACGAGGTGTACGGGGGGATGGCATGCAACGGCATCACCGGTGCCGCAGCCGACGAGATATGGGAGAAGCTCCAGGGATTCGCCAGCTTCGGTTTTCCGGAGAGCCATTCGGTGAGCTTCGCCTACATCGTCTACATGTCCGCCTGGCTCCGATTCCACTATCCGGCCGAGTATCTGGCCGGTCTGTTGAATGCGCAGCCCATGGGGTTCTACAGCCCCAACTCGCTGGTCCAGGACGCCCAGCGGCATGGGGTGATCGTGCTGGGCCCGGACGTAAACGTCTCCTGGCACGACTGCACCGTCGAGCCGGTCGACGCCAACCCCGACGACGTCGTCCCCTATCTCGGCCAGAGCTGGCGACGGGGCAGGGGGCATGCCGACGACCCGGTTCGCCCCGCGGTAGGGGTGCGGATGGGTCTGCGCTACGTGCGCAACATGGGGGAGAAGGAGGTGACCAGGGTGGAGGCGGCGCGAATCATCGGCGGCGAGTTCGAATCTCCCGAGGATCTCGCCTTTCGCACCGGGCTCGATGTGGATGCCCTGGAGGGTCTGGCCGCCTCCGGCGCCCTGGAGTCGATCGGGTTGGGCCGTCGGGAGGGCATGTGGGCCGCCGGCGCACTGGCAGAGATCGACCCGGAGCGTCTGGCGCTCTCCCCGGGCGTCGAAGCTCCGCAGTTGCCCTTGATGGGTGTGGAGGACGAGCATCGCGCCGACTTGTGGGCAACGTCGGTCTCGTCACGTCACCCCATGAGCTTCGTGCGGGACCGGCTGGACGGCTGTCTCACCGCCGCCGAGGCTCTGGAGGTCGGCCGCAACCAGGCCAGGGTCAAGGTCGCAGGTGTCATCACCCATCGTCAGCGGCCAAGCACGTCGAAGGGCGTCTACTTCCTCAACCTCGAGGACGAGACCGGCTTGCTGAACATCGTGGTCTTGCCCGACGTCTGGGCCCGACACCGTCATGTCGTGCGCAAGAGCCCTGCCCTGGTGATTCATGGCCGTCTCGAGTTCTACGACGGTGTCACCAACGTCGTCGCCACCGGTTTCGAGCCGATCGGCATCCAGACGGTCCCCTCCCGGGACTTTCGCTGACCCTCCGGGTCAGGTTGTAGTTGCTTCGAAACTCCCCGCTCGGACTGTGTTTTCACCGTTCACAGAACGGGATGAGCCCTGGTGGTCAGCGAGGTGTCTGGTCTCTCGACATGCTGCGCTCGATCAGCTCGGCGACAGGCGTCCTGCCCGGCCCGGCCGTTGCGGCAACCGGACGATGGTCGGCGTTGCTCAGCCGGTAGGCGAGGAGCACCGAGACCACCAGCAGAGAGCCGGCATAGATGCCGATCATCATCGGCGACTTGGTGTCCGTGCCCGCCGTGATGCCATGGGCGAGGGCGGAGACGAACACGCCGATCGAGATGAAATGGATCGTCCGCCACATCTTCTGCCCTATCCACTTCTTCACGTAGAAGCTGACCACGACGATGGTCAGGCAGTAGAAGGCCATGATCCCGAGAGCCACCGGGAGGGCCCGCCAGTCCGACTTGCCCGGCACGAGGATCTCGGCCCACGTGAAGTCGAGGTAGTCGTGAACCGAGAGCACCGTGATGTGGATCACGGTGGCCAGGAGAGCCCCGATCCCCAGTGACTCATGGAACCACGTCAACGGTTTCGCCTTGATCATCCGGGTGAGGAGCTTGGACGAGACCAGGAGACCCCATGCCGTGGACGCGGTGAGGAGAGCGAAAGCCGCTATCCCCGATCCCCGGATGATCATCCATTCAACGCTCACGCGGCCAGCTCCACGCCTGACGTGGCATAGACCGATCCGTCGTGCCACACGACGATCGCGGCCCTGATCCAATCCTGGTCGGAGGCCCAGGCCAGCCCGTCCTCACCCATCACCAGGGTCGCCTTGGCCCCGGCCTCCGCTTCGAGGGCGGTGGCGGTGATGACGGTTGCGCTGAGGATGGGCGTCTGTACGGGTGTCATGGTCCTGGGATCCATGACGTGGCTCGCCTCCCGGCCTCCGACCGTCCAACTTCGCCTGGTGATGGAACTGGTGGCCAGGCCCCCTTTGCCCACCTCGACCTCTGCGGCGACCTGATCCCAAGGATCGAGGATGGTGACCGTGGTGTTCGGGTCGTCGCTGCGCAGGTCACCGCCCGCCGAGACGACGGTGGCGAGACCGCGCTCCACGGCTCGGTCACAGGCCCACCCTTTGGCAACTCCGCCGAGGTCGAGGATCGTGCTCGGGTCTGCCCTCAGCCGGTCGTCGTGGATCTCCCAAACCGGCAGGAGAGACGGATCGGGACGTTCCGCGAGCGCCTCGACCTCGGCGAAGGTGCGGTCGTAACCCCAGCTTCGCACCGCTGCCCCCACTCCAGCATCGACGAGGCCATTGGTCAGTGTCCTGACCTGGTCGGCGGCCTTGAGCACCGATGCCAGTAGTGGGGACAGGCGGTGGATCTCGCCCGGAGCCGAGTTGATCCGACTCAGCTCACTGTCGGGCCTGAATCTGCTGCACACGCTCTCGACTTCTTCCATCCAGACGCGAACCGCCTGCTCGTCTCCCGGCTCGTCGGCCCAGACCTCGATCTCTGTCCCCATGGCGGGAAAGGTCTCCTGGATCACGAGCCGCGACTCTTGGGTGCCGGCGCCGGCTTGGGCGTCGGCTTGGGAGCCGGGGCGGCCGCTGCCGGGGGAGCCTGCTTCTTGACGTACACCGTGCGAACGGAGGGTGTCACCTCCGGCTGGGGCTTGTACCTCAGGATGACCAGGCCACCGACCGGCTGTGCCGGCACGGCCGCCTGTGTCGTGGTCTCGGTCACCTGAGCGGTGGGTGTCGGCGGCTCGGACTGAGCACGGGCCGGCTCCAGTCTCGCCGCCGTCACCGCGGTGCTCCAGGCCAATGCCGCTCCTGTCCATGCCAGGATGCGATTGCGACGAGTCGGGCTGAAGCGGCTCATTTCGACGCACCTTGGGGGTCGGAGGCCGGGACCATGAGGGGAGCCTGGAACTCGATGAGCACACGCTGCACCTCGGGCGGAATCCCGTTCAGGTCGCCATAGGCGATCGGTTGTGCCTTACCCGTCGCATAGAGGACGCGCTCGACTTCGGGTGGCACCCCCGGGAGGTCGGGAAGCGCGATCTCGACGTTCTGGGCTGTGGTGGTCGAAGTGGCCGCAGCGTCTGCGGTGGTCGACGCGGCGGGCTCGGGCCCGGCCAGAGTCGTGATGGCCCAGACGGTCATCACGCCGGCGAGCATGACTATCAGGCCGCTGACCACACCCAGTGACTCTCTGCTCATCCGTCGACCTCGCCGTCTTCGTGCTCGTGCTCGTCCTCGTGCTCGTATTCACTCTCGTGTTGGGTGCTCGAGTTGCTGACGGTGGGTGTGTCCGAAGAGGTCGTTGCCGGGGCGCCGGCCGACGAGTCGTCCTGGACGACGACCGTCTGCACCTGCTCGTCGGGAGTGGGTGGGGCCGGGAGCGACAGGCCCTGTTCGTCACAGATGTCACGCAGCGCATCCAGGGCGGCCTGCTGGACGTCCGATATGGACCCGTTGCGCTCGGCATCGACGAGAGTCATGCCGACGTAGCCGCATGCAGCTCGCAGGTCGGCTTCAGTCGCACCGGAGTCGGTGAAGCTCACCTGTGCAGCCGTCGACGCAGCGGGCGCCGCGGTGGTGGTAGTCGACTGGACGCTCTCCGCTTGCGCGGGCTGTCCGGGGTCGGTGAGCCAGATGGCGGCCACCGCGCTGACGGGCACCAGCAGTGTGCCGAGGATCATCGAGAGGGACAGGTTGTTCTTGGTGGCGCGGGAGGGCCCGCGGTTGGGACTGGTCATCGCTCGATCTCCATGTGTATGCACTCGGCGGGGCACTCCTCGGCGGCTTCGATGACCGCCTCCATCAGTGCCACCGGGATGCGGGCCCTGCCGTGGTATCCGTCGGGGCCGTGCCCGGGCGCGCTATCGCCGTCGAAGACGAGGGTGTTGGCGAAGTAGGCACCGTCCTCTTTCACGGCCCACGTGCCGTCCGGCCGCTCATGGAAGACGGCGGGCGCAATCTGCGCGCACGTGCCTGCTCCCATGCACTCGTGGGTGTCGATCCAGACTGTCGTCATCAAGGATCCTTTCCTGGCTATGGGGTACAGCATCCGCTGTGCCGCACTAAGCCCGCGGTAACCCCACGTCAAGGAAAGGCAAAGGTCTCCGGGCGTCAGTCGTGACCGGACTCGGCGGTGTCGACGTCGAGTTGGTCGTTCTGCCAGACGGCGCGGACCTCGATCTCACTGCCTTCGCTCTCGAATTTGACCCGGACCTCGGGTGGCCCGAACTCCTCGATCTCGACGTAGAAGCCCTTGGCGGGCGTTGCAGCCTGGTAGGTCACCTCGCCAGGCCGATAGCGGACCACGACGGTTCCGCCGGCCGTCTGCACCGATTGTGTCTGCCAACTCGCACCCGCCGCTGTCGTGGTGGTCGTCGTCGTGTTGTGCTCGATGGTGGTTGTCGTTTTCCCGGGGTCCGCCGTGGTGGAAGTGACTGTTGCCTGGGTCGTATGGGTAGTGGTGCTCGTGGTCAGGCTGCTGATCACAGGGGCGGCGACATTCAACGATGTCGGCCGCTCGCTCACCTGATCGTCGGCGGCGCTCACGATCTGCCATGTGACGGTGGTCACCACGACGACCACCAGCAACCAAGCCCCCACCAGCCCAAGACGTCTCACGGCGCCCATTGTCCCAGGCTCGGGCCGGGACCGGGGTCAAGAGAATGTCAAGGTTCTCTCAAGGGCTGCCGCTGTGATTCGGGCCAGGAATAACCTGAGGCGGTGGCACGGATCGTTCTGGTAGAAGACGACGTCGACATTCGAAGGCTCGTCGCCGAGGCCCTCGCCGGAGAGGGCCACGACGTGGAGAGCGCCGCCACGGCCATGGAAGGCCTGGAGCTGGCGATGAAGGGCCAACCGGAATTGGTCATCCTCGATCTCGGCCTCCCCGACCTGGACGGGATCGAGCTGCTCCGAATGATCAGAGCGGTGAGCCAGGTGCATGTCATCGTGGTCACGGCCCGCGGAGCGGATGAAATGGTCATCAAGACCCTCGACGCCGGTGCTGATGACTATTTGGTCAAGCCCTTCTCAGTGGCGCAACTGGAGGCCAGGGTGCGTGCGGTGCTCCGCCGGGGCAGCCAGAGGGCCGATGGCCCAATCCGCGTCGGGGCCATCGAGATCGACCCCGACGCCAGGGAAGCCAGTCTCGAAGGCGTCCTTCTCGAGCTGAGCCCCAAGGAGTTCGACCTCTTGCGCGTCCTCGCCGAGGCCAGTGGTCGAGTCGTGAGCAAGAGGGAGCTGATGGCCGAAGTGTGGAGAGAGCCGTATGGCGGGTCTGAGCGCACCATCGACGTTCATCTCTCGTGGTTGCGCAGCAAGCTCGGGGAGAGCGCTCAGCAGCCCCGCTATCTGCAGACCGTTCACGGCGTGGGCATCAAACTGGTCGACCCGACACGTTGAGACGAAGACTCGCAGTGCTCAGCCTGGCCACGACCGCCCTGGTCGTGATAGCCCTGCTCGTGCCGCTGGGTCTCCTGGTCCGGCGTCAGGCCGCAGACGGTGCCCGCGACCGTGCCGAGACGTCCGCCCAGTCTCTGGCAGCGCTGATGGGCGTGGCATTGTCCCTCGACGCCAGCGCCGGGTCGATCGAGTCGGCCATCGGCCCCCTCGGCCCCGGCGAGATGATCGTCTTCTCCGATGGGACCACGTTCGGTGAGAATGCGCCCGGGCAAGGGTCTCTCGTGGTCTTGGCAATGGCCAATCAGTCCACGATCACGAGCGTCGTCGATGGGGGGTGGGAGATGGCGCTATCGGTTGTCGGGCGGGAAGGTGCCGCGGTCGTCGACGTGTTCGTCTCGGACGAGGAGCTGTTCCGGGGCGTGGGACAGGCTTGGGCCCTACTGGCGGCACTCGGTGTGGTGCTGGTGGCTGCTGCGGTCCTGGTGGCGGATCGTCTCGGCGCGAGCCTCGTAACGCCGATCAAAGACTTGGCCACGGCGGCTCACCGGATGGGTGATGGCGATCTCGACGTGAGGGTCGTGCCGGAGGACCCCGAAGAGGTGCGCGAGGTGGGCGAGGCCTTCAATCACATGGCCGTGCGGCTCAGCCAGCTCCTCATAGACGAGCGGGAAGCGGTGGCCGATCTGTCCCATCGGCTTCGCACGCCGCTCACCTCCCTGCGGCTGCAGGCAGAGAAGATCGGCGATACAGACGACAGGGCCGAGGTGCTGGGCCAGGTCGACCGGCTGGAGAAGGCCATCGACCAGCTCATCTTCGCGGTTCGGGCCGGTCGTGACTCCGGGCTCGGTCACTGTGTGCTCGACGAGGTGGTGGCGGGGCGCGCCGCGTTCTGGAAGATGCTGGCCGACGAGCAGGGGAGACGCCTCACGGTCTCCTCCGAGGCTTCCGGCATAGAGCTGGGGATGAGCGAAGAGTCGGTCGAGGCTGTGGTCGACGCCCTGGTGGGCAATGTCTTCAGTCACACAGACCCGGGGACGGCATTTGCGGTGCGGACGGGGGAGACCGATCACCGCCCCTGGCTGGAAGTATCCGACGAAGGTCCCGGGTTTCCCGACCCGAACCTGGTGGGGAGGGGGGTCAGTGGCCGGGGCTCAACCGGTCTCGGGCTCGATATCGCGCGTCGCACCGCCGAGCTGAGTGGCGGTGCGCTTCATCTCTCCTCTGGCCCGTCGGGTGGTGCCGTCGTCAGAGTGTGGTTCGGCTGAGGGACCCCCAATCGTTCACAGAACGGTTGGAGACGGTCAACGGCAGGTGAACACGTCCCAACCGCCGCCCTGATACACCTCCCAGGCCGCGGCGGCCGTGGAGGCT
>JBAVPF010000312.1:0-15315 GCA_049692815.1 Acidimicrobiia bacterium | reverse complement strand
AACTACCGGAGGTTGTGCAAGGAACCCGAGTGTGCATGAAGAAACGGCGCCCGGGAGGGCGCCGTTTCTCATTGTCGTTTCTTGGTTCGATCAGCCTGCTGCGGCGGCCTCGGCCAGCCAACCATCGACCAGGTCGCGGTTGTCCGAGATCCACTGGGCGGCAAGACCCTGGATGTCCTCGTTCGTGTCGGCCCCGCCCGACTGGGCGACATTGGCCAGAGACACGTCGATGACGTCCAACTGCGCCAGCTCGAAGAGCTTGGCGGCAGCCGGGTTGGCGTCCACGAAGTCGGTGTTGGCGGTCACCAGGATGTCGGCGACGATCCAACCGACCTGACAGGTGCCCTTGTCCGCTGCGGACGGGCACTTGTCGGCGCTTATGTTCGCCGTGCCGGGACGCTGGTCGTACTGCTCTCCGCCCTCTTCACCGGCGGGGTTCGAGTCGTCGAGCACTGCATCGACGCCCAACCAGTAGACATTGTCACCGGGGATGAGCTGTGTGATGTACGAGCTCGGCGTCCAGGTGTAGATCACCATCGGCTCACCGGCCTCGACCTTGGCCAGGGCCTCGGCGACCATGGCGTCGTATCCGGCGATCACCTGCTGGATGTTGTCCCATGGGTGCTCGCCATTACCGAACGCGATCTGGTCGGTGATGATGTTGTCACACGTGTACGACTCCTGACACCCGTAGATGTCGGCAATGCCGTTGCCGGGCTCGGCATCGGCTTCGTCGAATGCGGCCAGGATGTCGGGATCGTCGTTGATCTGATCCAGTGTCGTGACGCCATGCTCGTCGGCCCATGACTTGGTGATCAGGAATCCCTGGAGACCTCCAGCGACCATCTCACCGGGCGCGTCGACGAATGCAGACGCAAAGTCGCCTGCAGCCGCGGGCGTGGGCCCGTAGATCTTCAGGTGGTCTCCCACCTGCGAGCCATCGGGCATGTCCGGTGCGAGCCAGCTCAAGTGGCCCGGGATCCAGCTGTTGACCCAGAAGTCGAAGTCACCCTGCGCCATGCCCAAGTAGGCAAGGGAGGGGCCGAGCTCCAGCTCGGAGGGGTCGGTCACCGTGTAGCCGAGCTCCTCGAGGAGCTGCTGGTAGACGTAGGCCTGGAAATAGCCCGTCGACCAGTCGGCGCGACCCATGGTGACCGTGACGCCCTCACCGGGCATCGCCATCTCGCCTTGAGTCGTATCGGTCATGCCCTCAGTGGTGGCCGTCGACCCCTCCGTGGTGGCAGTTCCCTGCCCCTCGGTGGTGTCGGTGCTGCCACTGGGGCTGCATGCCGCCAAGATCATGGCCAGAACGGCCACGAGCGCCAGCAGTCTGTATCTGTTCTTCTGCATTTTCCTCCTCGGTAGGGTCGCCGCCCGGGGCTGAAGACGCCCCGACGGCGTCACGGACACGAGGTGCCCGCAAGACTCGACGATAGGGAGCTTCACGTCATAGCCGCCAACTGCGGCATCAAACGAGCTCCTCGACCTCCTCCCTCACCAACCCCTCCCTCAGGGTGGGCGGTTCGTCGTCGTAGAGCTTGGAACGCCGGAACTCTTTGAGGACCGACATGGTCGAAGCCAGGATGAAGAGACCCCCCATCATGCTCATGAACGAGCCAACGCCGCTGTAGAAGTTGGGGTCTCCGTTCCTGACGAACGTGAAGATCCAGGCGAACGCGATGGCAGCGATGCCGGTCCCCAGCCCGGCGGTGATGCTGCTCCACTGCCACTTTCGGTGCTCGTCCGGCCCGAGCAGGCCTGCCGCGGGCAGAGTCGTCAGAAGGGCCACTCCCGCCAGGATCATCGACCATATGCCCAGTTGAGATCCATCTGGATCGACACCGTTGGTCTGCTGAGCCCCGCGAAGTTGAGCCTGGTTCCTGATGTTGGCTATGTCGTTGGCGATGACCGTGGCGTCCTCGGGATGCTCGTCGGCCTGCTGTTTCAGGGCTTCGATCTGGGCTTCGTCCTCGGGTGTCAGGACGACGTCGGTGCGGGCGTCATAAGACCAGACGGCCAGCGACCCGATCACCACGATCAGAACCGAGACGGCCGCTCCGATGACGCGACCCCAGGAGAAGTCGGCACGCAGGGGATGAAGCGGCGAATGGGGCGCGACCCTGATCCAGACGATGGCCCCCAGCACTGCAACGGCGCCTGCAATGACAGCGAGAACCACGCCGATGCCGGTGCCAGGATCGGTTGCGGCCCTATTCGGGTTGGCCAGCATGAAGGCACCGGCGCTGATGAGAACGCCGAAGGAGCCGATCACCGCACCGTCGGCGGCGAACCAGCGCGCTCCCCGACCCGGTCGAAGGAGGGTCGAGACCGCAGCGGCAGCGACGAACAAGCCGAATACGAGGACCAGGATGCCGAAGATGGAGCCACCCGAGGCGTGGAGGCCGTTGAAGACCATCCCGGGAAGGTCCTCGTCGGCCCTGGCGGCGTAAGCGCTGATCTTCCCGGCGTCGGCGGTCCAGGGCAGGAAGACGGCCACCACGGCGAGGGCTCCCCCGACGAGTGCGATGAGGGCGTTGATCCGCTCACGGGCTGCAACCGGCTCGAAGCGCTCCTGGGCGTCGTACTCGGCCACAGCCTTGCCCTCGGGGAGGAGAGCCTCCGGATCCCGGCGGTGGGCCCATGCGGCACGTATCCGCTGGAAGAAGTTCCCGGTGTCGGTTCCCTCACGCTGCGACATCCGGTCGAGGACGACCGCCACGAGGAAGAAGGCAAGACCAGCCGAAGCGCCCAGCGGGACCGACTGGTTGGACAGGGCACGGAACAGAAGCCGACCTAAGCCACCCGCGCCCATGATGGCGGCGATTCCCAGCATGGAGATGGCCAGCAGCAGCGTCTGGTTGATCCCGGTCATGATCGCCGGCCGGGCCAGGGGCAGTTGGACGTCGAGCAGAACTCTCCATTCGGGAGCGCCATGCGCCCGGGCCGCTTCGACGACGTCGTCGGGCACCTGACGGATCCCCAGGTTCGTCAACCGGATCAGCGGCGGCAGAGCGAAGATCATCGTGACCATCGTGGCCGACACCTCCCCGATGCCCCAGAAGAAGATGAAGGGGAGCATGTACACGAATGAGTGGACCACCTGCATGCCGTCGAGGATGGGACGGGTGACCTGCCATATGCCGTCCACCCGCCCGGCGGCGACCCCGACGGGTATGCCGATGATGACACAGAGGATGACGGCGACGGCGATGAAACCGATCGTCCGGGCGGTCTCGATCCAATATGCGTTACCGAGAATCCCACACACGGCCAGCGACACCGCCACGAACACACCGACCTTGAAGTTGCGCACCAGGGTGGCGATCAGCCCCATCCCCAACACGACCCAGACCCAGGACATAGGCACCAGGAAGTCGTCGACGAGGGTGGAGATGAGCTTGTCGAACGGCCATTCGATGAAGTTGAGGAGCCCCTGCATGTTGACGACCGTCCAGTCGACTGCCTGATCGATCCACTCGCCGAACGGGATCTCCCATTTGTCCAGTGTCGAATTGTCGAAGAAGCCGGGGGCCTCCTGGGCGAACAGCCAGATCACAGATAGACCTCCCGCTCGAAACCGTCGATGAGCCGTTCGACCCGGCCCATCTCCTCCATGATGTCTCTGGGGTCGAGGTCTCCGATCAGCTTCCCGTCAGCGTCGAGCACGGCGATGGGAAGACCCTTGCCCGCGGAGTGGTACACGTCGTTGAGCGTGGCGTGGGGCGTGGTGGTCTCGAACTGGGTGACGAGGGCGCCACCGACGTCAGTGGACCCGTCCACTATCGCCCTCAAACCGGCTGCTGCGGTGAAAACCGCGATCGGCTTGCCATCGGCGTCGACGACGAAGCCTCCCATGCGATCACCGAGTGATCGCATCGCGTCCCGAATCAAAGTGGCGGAAGAGATAGGTCGCGGATCGCGCATCACTTCGTGAACCTCTATCACCCGGCCCTGGTCGACGTCCTGGACGAACTCGGCGACGTAACCGGTCGCAGGCTTGGTGAGGATCTCCTCAGGCGTGCCGATCTGGACCACTGCGCCGTCCTTCATGATGCAGACGCGGTCACCGATGCGCAGCGCCTCGTTGAGGTCGTGAGTGATGAAGAGGATCGTCTTGTGGAGGGCCGCCTGGATGTCCATCATCTCGTCTTGCATCTGCCGGCGAATGAGAGGGTCGAGGGCAGAGAATGCCTCGTCCATGAGGAGGATGTCCGGGTCGGAGGCGAGAGCCCGGGCCAGACCCACTCTCTGCTGCATGCCTCCCGACAACTCGCTCGGGGCATTCATGGCGTACGGCTCGAGCCCGACGAGTGACAGCGCCTTCATCGAGGCCTCGTCACGGGCGTCCTTCTCGACACCCTGCACCTTGAGGCCGTATCCGACGTTGTCGATCACGTTTCGATGAGGGAACAGGGCGAAGTGCTGGAAGACCATTCCCATCTTGTCTCTCCGGAAGGCCTGCAGGTCGGTGCCGGAGAGCTTCTGCACGTCGGTGCCGTCGACCCAGACCGAGCCGGAGGTGACGTCGTGGAGCTTGTTGACCGTCCGGATGGCGGTCGATTTCCCCGAGCCGGACAAGCCCATGACTACGAAGAGCTCGCCTCTGTTGACGGAGAAGTTGACGTCATTGAGGCCGATGACGTGCCCGGAGCGGCGTAGAACCTCGTCTTTGCCGTAGCCGGCCTTGACCAGGTCGAAGGCACGCCCCTGCGGTTGGGGCCCGAAGATCTTGTATACGTCCTCGAGCCTGATGATCTCCTCGCCGGCGTTTGCCATGTGCCTCCTTTGGGTGTTTTGGCTCCGGTGGCGGGCTCTTCTACAGCTGCTTTCACCATGAAGGGCCTAGCCGCCCGGCAGTTGAACCTAACAGGGTGATCCCCGGCGTGACCTGGTGAATGCCATCTGTGGCCGATCCGACATCGAGACGCCGTCGGCTCTACGATCGAAGGCCAGCGCAGCAGAAGGGACCCGTTTGAACATCCTCGTCGCCACCGATGGCACCCTCGAACCGGACCGCGCGGCCGATGCCGTGGCGCGCTGGTACGTCGATGGGGACCAGGTGACGGTGTTCACGGTCATGAACGTGCCAACCGAGTTCCTTCGAGGGTTGGGCAACTCAGGGGTGAGAGAAGCGGCGCAGATCGCGTTGGAGGCCGGTCAGACCCTCGGCGCCGGCGACCGGGCCGCGGAGCGCCTGATTGGCAGCATGACGCCGAAGACGAGCCCCAAGACCGACTCCCCGGTCCTCCATGCCATGGCGAGCTCCGCCGCCGAGCGGACCCGGCCCATCGTCAGCGCCCTCTCCGATCGCGGGATCAAGGCCAAGGGCACGTGGAGGGGCACCGAGGGCAAGACGGCCAACACCATCCTCGCCAAGGTCAAGGAGTTCGGTGCTGACCTGCTGATCATCGGTAGTCACGGACTGGGGCAGTTCGAGGGCCTTCTCGGGTCCACCGGGACCAAACTCGTCCGCCTGTCACCTTCATCGGTACTCGTGATCAGGAACCCGACCGTCGAGGCGGAGAGCTGACCGAGGTCACCCGCTGGGTCGCCGACGCGGCTTGGCTCGGCGGCGAGCAGCTTGCCGAGGACGTCCTCATCGAAGTGGCGGAGGGACGGTTCACGACCGTCACCCCAAACGCCGCGACCGAAGGCCCCGCCCGACTGTCAGGTGTCGTGGTCCCCGGGCTGGTGAACGCCCACTCACACGCCTTCCATCGTCTCCTCCGCGGCCGGACGAACCGGCAGGGAGGTGACTTCTGGTTGTGGAGGGACCGTATGTACGAGACAGCGGCCTCCCTCACGCCTGAGACGTACGAGAGGATCGCAACCGCCGTCTACATGGAGATGGCGATGGCAGGTGTGACCGCGGTCGGCGAGTTTCACTATGTCCACCATCAGAAACACGGGGTCCCCTACGCCGACCGGAACGAAATGGCCCATGCCCTGATCAGGGCGGCGCGGGCCGCCGGGGTGAGGATCACGCTCCTCGACGCCGGGTACTTCAGCGCAGGGTTCGGCAACGACGAGCTGAGCCCGGTTCAGGAGAGGTTTCGCGACCCGTCGCCAGAGGACTGGCTCGACCGGGTCGCCGAGTTGGCAGCCGGCTTCGCCGACGCCCCCGATGTGGTGGTCGGGCTTGCCCCCCATTCGGTGCGCGCCGTGCCTCCCGAGGCACTGCGGACACTGGGAAGACGGCTGGACAGGGAGACCCCCCTCCACATCCACGTCTCCGAGCAACCCGCCGAGAACCGGGATTGCCTGGAGGCGACCGGGCTGACGCCGACGGGTCTGCTCGCCGATTGCGATCTTCTCGGCCCGACGACGACCCTCGTCCATGCCACCCATGTCGGGCCCGACGACATCTCGCTCATAGGCCGCTCGTCGAGCGGCGTCTGCTACTGCGCCACCACCGAACGGGACCTGGGGGATGGGATCGGGCCGGCTTCCGCCCTGTCCGACGCCGGAGCCCGGCTGAGCGTCGGTTCCGACTCGCACGCCGTGGTCGACCTCTTCGAAGAGGCCAGGGGAATCGAGCTCCACCAACGTCTCTCCTCGGGACGACGTGGCCTGCACTCCCCGGGCGCTTTGATGACGGCGGCGACCATCGGGGGAGCGGAGGCTCTCGGGCTCGCCAGCGGGATCCGACCCGGAGCGCCGGCCGATTTCGTCTCTGTCGATCTCGACTCGCCCCGTCTTGCCGGGCTGGATATGGCCAACGGGCTGGAGAGCATCGTGTTCGCGGCGACGAGCTCAGATGTGCATGACGTCTTCACCGGTGGCCGCAGAATCGTCGGGGACGGCATCCATCCCGGATGGGAGTCTGCCAGGGGGTCTCTCGGGCCGATCTAGTAGAGGAACATCGGCTTGCCCAGGACATGTCGGAGCTTGGGCACATAAGCGTCCACGTCGTAGAGCTCGTCGACGTCCACCCGCTTGACGCCCTCCGAGGTCACAGAGATCGGGACGTGGGTGTAAGTGCCGCTGCGCAGGGCAACCATGCGGCCGTGACCACCTTCGAGCGCCAGGTCGGCCGCCGTGACCGCGTAGTTCGTGGCGACCATCAAGTCGAGCGAGTCGGGGACCCCCGAACGCATCAGATAGGCCACCTGCTGGTACAGGATTGGCCTCCCCAAACGCTCCTTGAGCAGCTCCCCGGTGACGGCACCGATGCCGCCCAGCTTGCGATGGCCGTAGGCGTCGGCCTCTCCGGAGACCATCATCTCGCCTTCGGCGAGCTTGGCCCCCTCGGAAATGGTGAGCATGGCGTAACGGGATGGGTTCGCCTTCTGGTCCTCGTCGAGAAGCCGGGCGAGCTTGTCGATGTCGAACGGGACCTCGGAGATGACGGCCCGGTCGACCCCGGCCAGATAGGCCGTTATCAGAGAGGTCTCACCGCTGTAGCGCCCAAAGAGCTCCACGATGGCGATGCGCTCGTGGGATCCGGCTGCCGTCCGCAGCCGATGGATGAAGTCGACGCCACGGGTCACCGCCGTGGAGAAGCCGATGCAGTAGTCGGTGCCGTGGACGTCGTTGTCCATGGTCTTGGGGATGGCGATGACCGGGACACCCTCGTTGTGAAGCCTCAGACCGTACGAGAGAGTGTCGTCTCCGCCGATGGGGATCAGCACGTCGATCTCCAGCTTCTCCAAGAGGGAGAGGACATGCGGCGTGATGTCATGGGGCCCCTCGCCTTCCGGCTTGGTCAGGAATTCCGGGAAGTCCTGGTCGGAGATCCGGCTCGGGTTGGTCCGCGACGTGTGGAGGAACGTCCCACCAGACCTGTCGATGGTGCGGACGACCGCGGGAGTCAGATCCACGAGATGCGTCGACAGCGACTCCGGGTCGTCGGGGTTTGCCTCGGCCAGGCCAGCCCAGCCACGCCGGATGCCGACGACTTCGTGCCCGTCATCCGCCACCCGGTTGACCACGGCCTTGATGCAGGGATTGAGACCGGGGACATCGCCTCCACCGGTCAGGATTCCAATGCGCAGAATTGCCTCCTAACTGGTCCCTTGACGGTATCAACCATCGGCATACATCGCATTTCGGCGGCTCCGTCGCGGTCGTACTCCGAGGTCAAGCCCGTGTGAGCCCCGACTGGCATGACGACCGCATCCTCGGAGATGAGCTGGCCGCAATCTCTCACACGAGTGAGAACGGCGATGCCCCTCCCAGGGCCTCGGACTTCGATCCGGGCGCGAGGGCAGCGAATGACGTTTGCCTCTGGGCGCGTTCGGCTCGCCTGCGAACAATTGAGGTGAGCCAGGGGTAAGACATGCGTCGAAGTCTCATCTTGAGCGGGTGCCTCGTTCTCGTCGTGGCGTCATGCAGTCACGACGCGGTGCTCGACTCGACGTCGACGGTCGCGAGCCAAGACTCGTCTGTCGAGGAAACCCCGCCGGCTGACTCCGCAGGACGAACCGTGACGTTGTTGTTCGCCGGCGATGTGATGATGGGGCGAGGGGTTGCTCCCATGGTGGCCGAAGATCCCGAAGGTTTGTTCGCCGGCATTTCTGTCGTGGTGTCAAGGGCCGATGTGGCTTTGGCCAACCTGGAGTCACCGCTCACGAGTTCTCCTCTCGTCGGCCGTCCTCCGTTCGATCTGCGCGCCGATCCTGAGTCGGCGGCTCTGCTCTCCGACGCCGGGTTCGACGTCCTCTCACTCGCTAACAATCACGTGTGGGACTCCGGGGAGGCCGGTGTAAGCGACTCCATCGCTTCGCTGACCGAGGCCGGCATGGTGCCTCTGGGAGTCGGCCTTTCCAATCCGCCGTACGCCCCGGCACTGATCGACGTCAAGGGCATCCGGGTCGCCCTTCTCGCCTTCGACGCCACCGGCACTTCGAGCACACGAAGCGCTCCCGGTATCGCCCGCTGGGGTCCGGAGGCACGGTCTGCAATCGCCGACACGGCGCTGACGTCGGATGTCGTGGTGGTCGGGCTGCACGGTGTGGCCGCCTATGTGGATAGCGACCCGGTCCTGGAGCGGGCCAGCCGCGAGGCCGTGGCCATGGGCGCAGATGTCGTCTGGGCCCACGGTGCCCATGTGGAGTTGCCGACGCGTGTCATCCACGGTTCGGTGGCTGCCACCGGGCTGGGAAATCTTCTCTTCGACCAGACCTATCCAGGCACACAGCAGGGAGAGCTACTGGAGGTGATGCTGGACGAGGAGGGGGTAACCGCCTGGCGCACCGGAACGGCAGACCACTCGTCGGGCCGGGTCGTATTCTCCGGCTGGGACGAGCCCTGGAGGGACGCCGTGCTATTCGAGGGTGAGTGGTGGAATCTGGCCCGGACGGTGCAGGTGGACGAAGGAGAGACACTCGTCCTGGAGACCTTTCCCTATGGCGACGTGACATCAGCAGGAATCGGTGACGTCGACCGGGACGGTATCGATGAGATCGTGGTCTCCTTCCGCCGACCATTTCGAGAGACCCCGTTGAACAGAGCCGACCCGACGAGATGGCAGGACCAGCTCGGCCGATCGGCTCACCTGGGCGTGTTCGCCGCCGATGACCTCTCCGAGCAATGGGTTGCCGGCACCTTGCGCCGCCCTGTCAACTCATTGGCGGTATGTGACGGTGGGTTGGCGGTGGCGTACGACACCTTGAACGACGACACGGTGGTGGCGGTAGGGGGGTGGGAATGGTCGGGATTCGGCTTCTATGGCGATTCCGACCTCACCGGCCGGGGCACACTCGGCTGCGTGGACGTCGACCGTGACGGCACTGTCGAACCTGCCATAACCGAAAGGGAATTTCGGCACTAACGAGCGATCTCACAGCCCAATAGCTTCGATTCGGAGACCCATGAAGAGGGGCGCCTTTGAGAAGGCTGTGCTCATTGTTGTTGGCGTTTGCGCTGCTGGCCGCCGCCTGTAGCGACTCCGGGGAATCCGCCACCACGACCTCGATCACCCCATCACCGGCGTCGACGTCGTCGCCGACTTCAACGACGACACCTGCGGCGGGAGGATGGGTCATACCCGTAGGGCTCGAGGTCGGGTCTTTCGGTGACTTCGCGGCCGTCCCCCTCGACCTGGAGACCATTTATCCCGGGCCCCCCTGGCCGACCGCTCTCGACGATGTGTCAATACCGGAGAGTCTCGGCACCTTCCTCGACAACAGTGACGTGCAAAGGCTGCTGATCGAGAATGGGTTCGTGGTAATCCCGGCGGAGAACCTCCATTTCTGGCACGTCTACGAGGCTGCCGGATACGAGAGCGCTCCTGTCTTCGTCACCACCGATGTCGCATATCACTCCTGGCACCTCGTCTTCGACAAGATCCTCCGCGAATCCGAGCAGCAAGTCTTCATCCCCATCCTGGAAGACATGCTCACCGAGTTGGTGGCGAGGGGCCATCAACAGGCGGCTGAATTCAAAGGGACAGCCCTCGAGGATGCAGCCAGTCGTGCCGCGCAGTTCTACGAAACGGCAGCAACCGTCCTTGGACTGGACGTAGATCCGATCGGTCCCCTCGCCGAGGAAGAGGTTGCGCTCGTGAATGAGGCCTCGCAATACACGGCCTCTCCTATCACCAGCTTCGGCCCCTGCGAGACCGAATCCTCGCCTGCCAATTGCAACGATTACTCCCTCTACAAGCCCAGGGGCCACTACACCCGCAACCCCGATCTGGAGAGGTACTTCCGGGCCATGTCCGTCCTGGGCAACTCGGCGTTCTTCCTGGATGCCGACTCGCTGCGCATCGGTCTCATGGCGACACGGGTGCTCCTCTCCGACCCCTCGCTGGTGGAGCAGTGGCGGAGCATCTATGAGCCGACCGCCTTTCTCGTCGGGGCAGCAGATGACTACACACCGTTCGAAGCGGCGACGGCCGCCGCCGACGTCACCCCGGATGGCCTCACCGCTCCTCTCGACTTCGGTGAAGATGCGGTTGTCGGCGAAGTCGCACAATCTCTGCTGCGGGCACGACAGATCCAGATCAACCCCAACGCACCCTCGCTACGGATCATGGGAGTGCGCTTCGTCCTCGACTCGTACATCTACGACCAGCTCGTCGAGCCCAACGTGCCGGGAAGGCTCACTGCCTCTCCCATGGACATGGCCTCGGCGTTCGGATCGGCATGGGCCGAAGCGGAGCAGAGTGATGAGACGCTCGAATATCCCGGGTACGGCGACCAGATGGCCATGCTCACCGACCTGGTGGCTTCCCGCACCGACGAGGACTGGGGTCGGACCGTCTACGACGCCTGGCTGTACTCGCTGATCCCACTTCTCCAAACTGGCACCGACACGGCACGCTCCAATGCCTACCCGGAGTTCATGGGAAACCAAGCATGGACGGCCAAGTCGCACCAGACGGCCTTTGGCTCGTATACGGAGCTGAAGCACGACACCATCCTCTACGCCAAGCAGGCCATAGCCGAAGGCGGAGGTGAGGAGAAGAACTTTCGCAGCTGGGTGGAACCCGAGCCGGTCGCCTTCGCCAGATTGGCCGCAGCTGCGACCCTGCTCCGTGATGGTCTCGTGGTCAGAGGGCTTTTCCCCGAGGGAACCGACGTGCTGACGAGTCAAACCTACGAGGCGCTTCTCACCGATCTAATCGACTGGCTGGGCCATCTGGCTCGGGTAGCCGAATCGGAGCTGGCCGGTGAGCCGATCACCGAGGATGACAACTACTTCCTGGAGGGCACCGGCGGCTTCTTGGAGAACATCTGGATTCGCACGTCGGATTGGGAGTACAGCGATGACGACGGGCCCGACGAGATGGCGGCCCTGGTGGCCGACATCATGCGGAATCCGAGCGGTCTCCTCGAGCTTGGGACCGGCTGGGTCGACTACCTGTTCGTCTTGGTGCCTGACGACTCGGGGAACTTCCAACTGGCTACCGGGGCGGTGTACTCGTACTACGAGTTCTGGCAGGAGGAGGGCGACCGTCTCACCGACGAGCAGTGGCGCGACATGCTCAAGAGCGGCAGCGTTCCGGAGCGACCGGTATGGGAGGAGGCGTTCCTGGCATCTGACTGATCCTGGCCCCGTTGACATTTGTGGCGACGCCTGAGCCAAAATGCCGGCAGTGGTCACCGAGAGTCCAGCTACATCCGCGGCATCTCTGCTCGAGACCGTTCGAGTAAGCGGCTTCAGAACGCTCCGAGACGCCGTCTTCTCCCCCGGTCCGCTGTCGGCCCTCGTCGGAGAGCCCGGAGTCGGGAAGTCCAACCTGCTGGCCTCGATCCGCTCTGCTCTCGACCTGGAAGGCGCCCCCCTTACTCATCAGGACATGGCCAGGGCAACGACCATTCCCATCAAGATCGAGATAGCGACGAGCGCCGGGACGAGAGTGACGGTCGAGGGGCGGCCCCCCGACGTTTCGGTGACGGCGAGCGGGACCCTCCCCCCGGTTCTGTACATGCCGGCGCGACTGCGAGCGGGGAGGATCATCGACGCGGGTGCGGAAGCCTCTCCTCAGGCGCGCCTGGCCCGCGAGCTCGTCGAGAAGACCATCCAAGATGCTGCCAGGCGCAGACAGAGGTCGTCGGAGCCACCCGGGTCCACCGAGGCCGCACATGGGCTCGTCGCCGCGACTGAGGCATGGGAAGGCGAAGGTCTCAGCGGTGTCATCGTCCTGGTCGAGGAGCCCGAGCTCTTCCTCACGCCACAGACGCAGCGCTATCTGTACCGGCAGCTCCGTCATCTGGCCGAGATGGGAAACCAGATCCTCTACTCCACGCACTCACCCTCGTTTCTCAACGTGGCCAGGCTCCACGAGCTGGTGCTGACCGAGCACGACCCTGCGACCGGTACGCGCCTCGTACAACCTGCTCCTCTCCCCGCCTCCGACGAGTTCCGCGTCTACTCCGAATTCGATGCCACCCGCAGCGAGATGTTCCTGTCCCGCGCCGCCGTGCTGGTCGAGGGTCAAACCGAGCGTCTGGCCCTCCCCTTCGTGTTTCGGGCGTTGGGCCACGATCCCGACCGGGAGGGGATCTCGATCATCGAGTGCGGTGGCAAGCCGAACATCCCCCTCATCGCCCGGGTGGCCATGGCCGCCGGCATCCCTTTCGTCGCCGTCCACGACCGTGATGCCGAAGCGGGGGAAAAGCCAATCCAGTCGGAGAGAGCCCTGAACGACATGATCGGGGAGATCGCCGGGCAGAACCGCTTCGAGCTGGCACCCGACTTCGAGGGTGTCGCCGGACTCAGGGGTCACGTGCGCAAGCCGGCCCGGGCCTGGAAGAGCTTCGCAACGCTGACCGCCGAGGAAGCACCGGAGCTATTGGCTCAGATCGTGACGAGAGCGGTGGAGCTGGCCCGTCGCGGCGGCTGATTCCTCACCAGGCTCTGAAGGCTCACTGCTCGGAGCCGGGCCAGGGCAGGCCTGCGATGTCGTATGCCTGCTGTGCCTCCAGGGTCTCCTTGTCGAGCAAAGCGGAGGCCAGGGCGTCGAGCCGATGCCGATGATGCTTCAAGGTGTCGACGGCGGAGGTGTAGCACTCGTCGACGATGCGTCTCGTCTCACGATCGACCAGCTCCATGGTCGCAGGTGAGACGTTCTCCAAACGGAACGGATACGGAGACGAATCCTCGTCCAGCACCGCAAGGGGGCCGATCTCTGGGGACATGCCCCAACGGCCGACCATCCTGCGAGCGATCGTCGTCACCTGGACCAGGTCGTTCTCGGCTCCCGTCGTGGTGGTACCGAACACGACGTCCTCGGCCGCCTTGCCGCCAAGGGCACCGATGATCTTGCCTCGCAGATACTCCTCGGAGTAGGCATAGCGGTCGCTCTCCGGGCTCTGGAAGGTGACTCCCAATGCCTTACCTCTCGGGATGATCGAGACCTTGCGCACCGGGTCGGCCCCTGGCTGCAGCATCCCGAGGAGAGCATGACCCGCCTCGTGATATGCCGTCCGCTCCCGTTCCTCCTTGGTGAGGACTATCCGGCGCTCGGTGCCGAGGACGATCTTCTCCAGGGCATCGGTGAAATCTTCGACCTGGACCGCATCGTGGCCACGGCGGGCCGCGGTCAATGCGGCCTCGTTGGCCAGATTCTCGAGATCGGCGCCCACCATCCCCGGGGTGGAGGCGGCCACCGCGCCGAGATCGACTTCGTCGGCAAGGGGTACTCCCCTGGTGTGAACTTCGAGTATTGCCTTGCGGCCAACCTGGTCCGGCGGGGAGACGACCACCTGGCGATCGAAACGGCCCGGGCGCAACAAGGCCGGGTCGAGCACGTCCGGCCGGTTGGTGGCCGCGACGACGATGACTCCCTCGTTCGGCTCGAAACCGTCCATCTCGGTGAGGATCTGGTTGAGGGTCTGCTCCCGCTCGTCGTGGCCGCCCAGGGACATGGCGGCACCGCGTGAACGACCGATCGAGTCGATCTCGTCGATGAACACGATCGCCGGGGACGCTTTCTTCGCCTGTTCGAACAGGTCTCGCACGCGGCTGGCGCCCACGCCAACGATCATCTCGATGAACTCCGAGGCCGACACCGAGAAGAAGGGGACGTTCGCCTCGCCGGCCACCGCTCGGGCGAGAAGAGTCTTGCCGGTGCCGGGCTGACCCGTCAGCAGGACCCCGCGCGGGATGGCTGCACCCAGCTTCGTGAATCGCTCCGGATGGCGCAGGAACTCGACGACTTCCACCAGCTCTTCCTTTGCGTCGTCGATACCGGCCACGTCGGCAAACGTCGTGCGCTTGCCCGAAGTGTCGTAGAGACGGGCAGAGCTTCTGCCGATCCCGCCGATGCCGCCGAGGCCGCCACCCATGCTCCTCCGGTATATCGAGTAGAAGATCCACAGCAGGAGAAGGGTCGGGCCAAAGCCGAGGAGGATCTGCTGCCAGAGCGGGGCGGGTGCGTTTGGGGGCTCGGCATTGACCGTCACGCCCTGGTCGACGAGCTTCTTCAACAGATCGTCCTCGGCGAAGGTGGGACGCTCGGTCTGAAACGACGTGGCCTTGGTGGAAGTGTCATCCGGGACGGAGACCTCGTTATTGAAGACACCCTGGATGCTGTCGCCGGTCGACACCACCGATTCGACGTTCCCCGCGTCGAGTTGCTCCACGAAGAACGTGTAGGGAACGTGGACCGGCGTTTCCGGGCCGAGCAGGATGCTCGACACTATCCAGTTGACCGCAAGGAGCCCGAGGACGAGAGCCCAGATCCAGCGACCGCCGGGGAAACGACTAGGCGGTGTCTCCTGCGGAGTGTCGCTCTTCGGCTCGGGAAGGCCCTCGACCCGCCACGAAGGCCCGGTTCCGGACGACGAGTCCTCGTTCGACTTTCTGGTTGTCATGACTCCACCCAATGTCTACTCGCACGGGGCGGCTAACTGACCTCGCCACCGG
>JBAVPF010000311.1:0-8448 GCA_049692815.1 Acidimicrobiia bacterium | reverse complement strand
GTGCAGGTTGTGGTTTCCATCGATGCCCGTGTCCCCATCTTCGGCGCAGTGACGGTCAGGGCATCGTCACGTGCCGAGTTCGACCCCGGGCGGTGGCTAGGGCCCTGAGACGTCCAGTCCGCGTCGTCCGAACATTCCCGAGGGCGACCGTACGAATGGCGACCCGCGAAACGGATGGCCCCCCGTGCCCGATGGAGAGGCAGGTCCTGGCCACCGATATCCTCCGTCGATGCCCACGAGGTCCGAGGCGATCCGAATGCTGATCGAGCTGGCCAAGCTGACCACGCTCGAAGAAGGTTCGCCACAGGCGTTCAAGGTGAGGGCATACGAGAACGCAATCGCCGGCATCGAGGCACATCAGGGCGAGATCGACGGTTTGACCAAGGCGCAGCTGGTCGAGATCAAGGGCGTAGGTGGCTCCACGGCTGACAAGATCCTGGAGCTGGGGGAGACCGGGACCGTGGCCAAGCTCGAGGGCCTGCGGGAGAAGTACCCGCCGGCTTTCGTCGAGCTGACCAAGATCCCCGGCCTGGGCCCGAAGACGCTGAAGATGATCCGGGCCGAGCTGGGCGTGGAGGACATCGAGGGCCTCAAGAAGGCGATCGACGAGGAACGGCTCCGCGAGCTCCCCGGGTTGGGGGAGAAGTCCGAGGAGAAGATCAAGAAGGCGATCGACCGGCTCGGGCTTCACGGCAAGGACCGTCGCACGCCGTTGGCCGACGTCTACGGCTTCGCCCACTCGTTGGCAGCTCGGTTGGCCGGTCTCGAAGGAGCCTCCGAGGCGGTGCCCTGCGGCTCACTGAGGCGTTTCTCCGAGACGGTCGGAGACGTCGACATCGTGGTGGGGACGACCAACGCCTCGTTGGTGCACGAGACGGTCCTGGCCATGCCCGAGGTGGGTGAGGTGGTTGGCTCCGGTGAGACCAAGACGTCGTTTCTCACCAGGGAAGGGCTTCAGGTCGACGTGAGGACGGTCGGCCCGGGCCAGATCGGGTCCGCCCTGCTCTATTTCACGGGCTCGAAGACGCACAACATCCAGCTACGTCAGAAGGCCATCGACAAGGGCTGGCTCCTCAGCGAGTACGGGTTGTTCGACGGCGAGCGGGTGGTCGCCTCCAAGAGCGAGGAAGAGGTCTACGAGGCTCTGGGCATGCAGTTCATCCCGCCCACGCTTCGCGAGGGAGGGGGCGAGGTCGAGGCCGCCATCAGGGGAGACCTTCCCGACCTGGTGACGAGATCGGCAATCAAAGGCGACCTCCACTACCACTGCGACCGATCCGGTGACGGGAGGTCCACCCTGGAGGAGATGGTCGATGCCGCGGTGACGGCGGGCTACAGCTACGTCGCCTTCACAGATCACGGCGAAGACCTGGCCATCAACGGCTCGAGCAGGGAGCAGATGTTGGCGCACCGGGATCGCATCAGGGAGATCGACCAGAGAAGACCGGAGATCAAAGTCCTGTTCGGTTGTGAGCTGAACATCGGTCCCGACGGTGATCTCGATTATGACCCTGAGTTCAGACTGGAGTTCGACTACTGCGTGGCCTCCATCCACTCCTACTTCGACCTATCCCGCGAGGAGCAGACCGCTCGCGTCCTCACGGCGCTCGCCGATCCTTCGGTGAACGCCATCGGGCATCTGAGCGGCCGATACGTGGGGAGACGGCCGGGCGTCGAGCTCGACGTCGAGGCCATCGTGGAGGGGCTCCAGATCACCGGTGTCGCCCTGGAGATCAACGGGGCGCTCGACCGGCTGGACGCCACGACGGAGGTCACGCGGCTGGCGATGGCGGCCGGCGTCGACTTCGTGATCGACACCGACTCGCATCACGTCTCCGACTTGAGGCGGATGGAGTATGGGGTCCTGTATGCCCAGCGTGCCTGGGTGACCGCCAAGCGCGTGGTCAACACCCGGGACGTCGACGAGCTCTTCGAGTGGGCGGGGCGTCGAAAGGCGTAGGGTCCGGAGATGGCAAAGAAGTACCGGGCGACGGGGATGACACGGCTCTTCGCCCGGATCATGTCTCTCACCACCAACCTCGGATTGGGGCGCACGATCCTGTTGACGACGACAGGAAGACGATCCGGCGAGCAGCGTCAAATCCCGGTGACACCGATCAACGAGAGTGGCGTCGAGTACATCGTCTCTCCCTATGGGGACGTGGGCTGGGTCCACAATGTCCGCGCCCTGTCCTCGGCGAAGATCAAGAAGGGAAGGTCGGCCAGGGAGGTCACTCTGGTCGAGGTCACCGGTGAAGTCCCCGGGCTGGTCAAGGCCTATTACGAGCGCGAGGCTTTCGCCCGGCCCTTCATGGACGTCCCCGGGGACGCCGGCGTCGAGGATTTCGCTTCGGTCGGCGAGCGGTTTCCCGTGTTCAGGGTCGAGGAGAAGGTGTGAGCGGAGGGGTCCTTGTATTCGCCAGGGGATTGCATGAAGCTGATCACCTTGGCGAAGACAACCCAGGAGATCTGACCTGTGGCATCCACCTACGTCCTCGACACTTGTGTCCTGCTCGCCGACCCCAACTCCCTCCTCCGCTTCGATGAGCACGACGTCGTGCTCCCACTCGTGGTGGTGGAGGAGCTCGATCGCAAGAAGACGAGACTCGACGAGGTCGGCGCCAACGCCCGCGGGGCCATCAGGCTTCTCGAGGATCTGGGTGCCTCGACCACGAACGGAATGCGTGACCCGGTACGTCTCCCCGGCGGAGGGTCGCTTCGCATCGAGCTGAACGGGATCTCCTCAGACCGGCTTCCCCCTGTCCTCGACCCGACGACGCCGGACCATCGGATCCTGGCCACCTGTCTCAACCTCGAAGAAGAATTGGATGCCGTCCTGGTCACAAAGGACGCCTCGCTGCGCATCAAGGGGGCGCAGCTGGGTGTGCAGGTCCAGGACTACCGCGCCGACACCGTGCAGGTCGACCACCTGCGCTCCGGCGTTGTCGAGCACGTGGTCGACGGCGACGTCATCGACAGTCTCTTCGACGAGGGGAAGCTGGAGATCGAGGGCCTGGCCGGGACGATGAACGACTTCGTTGTGCTCCGGAGCGGCTCATCCAGGTCCGCCCTCGCCCGCATCGTCCAGTCGGAGCCGTCGGTGGTCATCGAGCGGATGCCAACCCACGTCCGGGCGTTCGGCGTCGAGCCCAAGAACCTGCGGCAGACAGTGGCTCTACACCAGCTGCTCGATCCTGACATTCCGGCGGTGTCGATCATGGGGATGGCAGGCACCGGCAAGACCTTCCTGACGCTCGCCGCCGCCCTGGAGCAAGTTCTCGAGCTCGGCCGCTACCGAAGGGTTTCCGTGTACCGACCTCTGGTCGCGGTCGGCCGCCAGGAGCTCGGGTACCTCCCCGGGGACCTCAACGAGAAGCTGGCGCCCTGGATGGCCGCGGTGCACGACAACCTCTACGCCTTGTTCTCGGATGCCGGGATCGACGGGGCGAAGGGGGCGATCGAGGAGTTGGTCGATCGGGGAGAGCTGGAGATGGCCGCAGTCACCTATCTGCGGGGCCGGTCGATCACGGGTGAGTTCGTGATCATCGACGAGGCCCAGAACCTGGAGCTGTCCACGCTCAAGGTGATCCTCACTCGGATGTCCCGGGATTCGAAGGTGGTCTTCTGCGGTGACCTCTCCCAGGTGGACAATCCCTACATCTCGCCCTACGGGGGCATGGCTGCCCTGATCGAGAAGTTCAAGGGATCGAGCCTCTTCGCTCACATCTCATTGGAGCGCACCATCAGGTCACCTCTGGCCGAGATGGCCGCCACGGTTCTGTGAACTGACGGTCTCCAGTCCGTTCTGTGAGTGTCTATCCGGACTGTGTACGGACAAACCCTCACAGAACGGGTATGAACTACTTGCCGAGGCGGTCCCGTCTCGCCTGGAGGAGCTCGGCGGCTCTCGCGATGGTGATGCTCTCCGGCGAGTCTCCCTGACGAAGAGACGCGTTCACCTCTCCGTCGGTCACATATGGCCCGTAACGCCCCGACCGCACCGTCACCGTCTTGCCGGAGACAGGGTCGGTGCCGATCTCGCGAAGACTGGAGGCACGCTGCTGCCCTCTCCGTCGCGGTGGCTCGGCGAGGATCTTCAGCGCCTCGTCGACATCGATGGTGAACAGCTGTTCCTCGCTCTCGAGGCTTCTCCTGTCGTCACCCCTCTGGAGATAGGGCCCGTACCTGCCGTTGAGTGCCTGGATCTCGACTCCGTCGGGGTCGATCCCGACGGTGCGGGGGAGTGACAGGAGCTTGAGGGCATCATCCAGCCCGATCTCGTCGAGATCCATCGTCTTGAGCAGTGACGCCCGCTTTGGCTTGTCCTTCGAGCCCTCCTCCTGCTCACCGAGTTGGACGTAGGGCCCGAAACGCCCCGTCTTCCCGTAGACCGTGAGACCGGTGTCCGGGTCGGTCCCGAAGATCTTGTCGCCGGCGTTCTGGGTGTTGATGAGCTCGACGGCCTTCTGGATCGTCAGCTCATCGGGTGCCAGGTCCTGGGGGATGGAGCCCCTCTCCTCTCCACGTTCCACATATGGTCCGTAGCGCCCGACGCGGGCCACGATCTCGGTTCCCGACTCGTCTTCGCCGATCGGGACCGAGTTGACGGCCCTCGGGTCGATCTCGTCGAGACGGGTGGCCACCTTCTCCTTGAGCCCCTCGTCTCCGAAGTAGAAGGCAGAGAGCCATGGGACCGATTCCTCCTCACCGTCGGCGATGCGGTCGAGGTCGGCCTCCATCTCAGCGGTGAACTCGTAGTCGATCAGGTTGGGGAAATGCCTTTCGAGAAGCGTCACTACGCCGAACGCGGTGAACGTGGGCACCAGGGCAGGTCCCTTCTTGAAGACGTAGCCGCGATCCTGGATCGTGGTCATGATCGACGCGTAAGTCGAGGGCCGTCCCACCCCGAGCTCCTCGAGACGCTGCACCAGGGAAGCCTCGGTGTAGCGGGCGGGAGGGCGGGTCTCGTGACCGGTCGGCTCCAAGCGCTCCACGGCCAGCGGGTCACCCTCGCTCAGGGGTGGCAGGATCTTCTCCTTGTCATCCAGCTCCGACTCCGGGTCGTCGCTGCCCTGAACGTACGCCCGTAGGAAGCCGGGGAAGGTGATGGTCCGACCGGAGGCCGAGAAGACCGCCTTCGCGCCCGTATCGGCGGTGGCGCCCAGACGGACGGAGACCGTCACACCCTTGGCATCCGCCATCTGGGAGGCAACCGTCCGCTTCCATATCAAGTCGTATAGGGCCGCTTCGTCCGGGCCCACCATGGCTGCCACCTGCTCGGGCGTGAGGAAGTCACCGGCAGGCCGGACGGCTTCGTGGGCCTCCTGTGCCCCCTTCGCCTGTTTCCCCGAGTACTTGCGCGGCGATGGCGACAGGTATTCCTCGCCGTAGAGCTTGGTGATCTGTGCCCTCGCTGCTCCGACCGCGGTGTCCGACAGCTCCACCGAATCGGTCCGCATGTAGGTGATATGCCCGTTCTCGTAGAGCCTCTGGGCCACGGACATCGTGCGCGAGGAGGAGTAGCGGAGCTTGCGCCCGGCCTCCTGTTGGAGAGTCGAGGTGCGAAATGGCGGGTAGGGCTTGCGGGTGTACGGCTTCGATTCCACCGATAGGACCTGGAACGAGGCACCGAGCAGACCGCCGGCGAGACGTGTCGCCGCCTCCTGATCGAGCACGAGGACCCCCTTCTTCGACCTGCCGCCCGCGTCGAAGTCCTTCCCTGTGGCGACACGAGCGTCGTCGACCGACACCAGGGTGGCCTCGAACCGCTTCTCTGTGGCTTCCGCCGGGGCGAACGACCCTTCGATCGACCAGTACCCGGCGGAAACGAACGCCATCCGCTCCCGCTCGCGTTCCACGACGATCCGGACTGCGACGCTCTGGACCCGCCCGGCCGAGAGCTTGGGCTGAACCTTCTTCCAGAGGACCGGTGACACCTCGTATCCGTAGAGCCGGTCGAGGATTCGCCGGGCCTCTTGTGCCGAGACGAGACGTTCGTCGAGCTCACGAGGGTTGGAGAACGCCTCGTCGATGGCGGGCTTGGTGATCTCGTGGAACACCATCCTCTTCACCGGCACCTTCGGCTTGAGCACCTCGACGAGATGCCATGCGATGGCCTCCCCCTCCCGGTCCTCGTCCGTCGCCAGATAGAGCTCGTCGGCGTCCTTCAGCAACTCCTTCAACTTCTTGACCTGATTCCTTCGCTCCTTGGGGACCACGTACAGGGGCTCGAAGCCCTTCTCGACGTTGACTCCGAGGCGGGCCCAATCCTCTCCCTTGGCCTTCGCGGGGATCTCCGAGGCAGACCTGGGCAGGTCGCGGATGTGCCCCATGGATGACTCCACGGTGGCATCAGGTCCCAGGAAGGAGCCGATGGTACGGGCCTTCGTGGGGGACTCGACGATGACGAGGCTCTTGGGCATGGCCCCGCAGTTGACACCAATTCGGTGGCCTATGTCAATCTCTTCGGTCGTGTCCGTGCTCCTGGTTACCGTGGCGGGTGTGAGCAAGTACCTCGCTCTGGAGGGTGTCGACGGGAGTGGCAAGAGCACCATCGCCAACGCCCTCGCCAACCGTCTTTCCGGGATGGGGATGAGCACGCTGGTGGTGCGCGAGCCGGGTGGGACACCTCTGGGCGAAGCGATTCGCGAGCTGTTGCTCGACTCGGAGAGACTCGACGACTGGGCGGAGGTCTTCCTCTTTGCCGCCCAACGAGCCGAGCTGGCCCGGGAGGTGATCGGCCCGGCCCTGTCTGCCGGCACATGGGTCATCTCCGATCGGAGCTACTACTCCTCGATCGCCTACCAGGGCAGGGCCCGAGGGTTGGGAGAGCAGCGGGTCCGGGAGATCAACGAGACGGGCCTTGCCGGGATAGTCCCGGACCACGTCTTCGTCATAGACGTCGAGCCGGGCCTCGCTCTCAGCCGTCAGGACCGACCGGATCGAATCGGCAAGGAGGGAACGGATTTTCAGGCCGAGGTCCGCGCCTCCTATATCGACTTGGCGGAATCCGAGGACAAGGTGACGGTCGTCGACGGGACCCGGAAGGTGGATGAGATCGTCGACCGGATCGTCGGCGAGGTGACATGAGCGATCTCTTCGAGGACGTGATCGGCCACGGCAGGGTCCTGGAGCTACTCCGCGCCGAGATGGGCCATCCGGCACAGTCGTATCTCTTCGTGGGGCCACAGTCGGTGGGCAAGGAGATGGTCGCCCTTCGCTTCGCCGCCGGTCTGCTCGGTGGCCTGACAGACGAGCGATCCAGACGTCTGGCTCTCTCCGCGACCCATCCGGACCTGCAGGTGCTGGAGCCGGAAGGTGCGACCAGTGTCGGGGTCGACCAGGCGCGTGAGGTCGTGGCGCGCGCCTCTCTCGTACCGGTCGAGGCCGAGCGGACCGTCTTTCTCTTCCCCGAGGCAGGGGCGATGACCGAGTCGGCCGCCAACGCCCTCCTCAAGACGCTCGAAGAGCCATCGGCCCCCGTGATCTTTCTTCTCGCCGCGGTCTCCGAGGAGGATTTCCCACCGACGGTGGCATCACGGTGCCGCACCATCCACATGGGCCGCGTCCCCTACGACGAGCTCGTCGTGGCGCTCATGGAGCGTGGGATGGAGGAGGAGGACGCGGTTGTGGTCGCCGAGGTCTCGGGGGGCCGACCCGGTCTGGCATTGGCCCTCATGAGACGTCCCGAGGTGGCCCGTTTTCGTGAGCTCTGGCTGGGAATACCAGATCAGCTCAGCCCGCACCCGGGTGATGGGCAGCGTCTCGCGTCGGGTGTGCTCGCCGAGCTGGCTCCACTCGTCGAGGACTCGATTCCCGAGGACCTGACGAAGGACAAGGCGCAGCGTGCCCGTCGTCGCGTGGAGATGTCGCTGCTCGTCAGCGGCCTGGAGATCCTCGCATCCCGGTACGCGGACTCTGCAGCGCTGCAACTCGGTGGGCCGATCAGGAACAGCGACCTGGATCTGGCATCTCTGACCGAAGTCTCTCCACGACGCGCCGTCTCGTCGGCCGAGGCGGTGCTGGACGCGGTCGTCGACATCCAGGGGAATCTCCGGCGCGAGCTGGTCCTGGCCAACCTCTTCTCCTCGCTCGGATCGGACGAGTAGCAGCGCAGACTCTCTATCCCAGATCGCTCCTACCTTCGATGGAGAGGAGGTGGCGAATGGCCGCCAAGACCACCGAGAAGGGTGAGATCGGGGAGGCGATGGTGATTGCCGACCTGATGAGCCAAGGTCACGACATCGCCATCCCATTGAGTGCAGTTTCCTGAAGAAATTGCATTGGACTCGCCACGCGAGCCCACCACATTCAGCCGTTCGATTGATCGTCATCCGAAAAGAGGACGGGAGGCTCGAGAACGTCCAGGTGAAGTACCCGACGAGCGACGGTGAGGTGATCCGAGCGGTGGTTCGCCGCTCTTCGGCATGGGTCGAGCCCCGCCATTCA
>JBAVPF010000310.1:0-2335 GCA_049692815.1 Acidimicrobiia bacterium | reverse complement strand
ATGATCGCCGGGCGACTGCGCTGGGAGCCGCCGGGCAAGCCGGTGCAGCGCAAGGTGGGGCTGGCCGCCATCGACTTCCCCGACGGGTCGCTGATCCTCACCGAGCAGGGCACCCACAAGCGGGCCGGCATCTGGATGTGCCGGGATTGGGACGCTGTCGCAGAGCTGGACCGGGGCGGGATCGAGCCACTCGATGCCTCGCCCGGGGAGTTCGCCCGAGCCCTCCGCGCCGAGAACCGGACGCTCAAGCGGGCGCTCACCGACCCCAGGATCTTCTCGGGTATCGGCAACGCCTATTCGGACGAGATCCTCTGGGAAGCCCGGATGTCGCCGGTCAAGCGGACAGGCCAGATGAGCGATGAGGAGATCGAGACGCTGCGCCGGGCCGTGGTCGCTTCATTGACCGCCTGGACCGACCGGCTACGCGCCGAAGTGGGGGAGGAGTGGCCGAAGAAGGTCACCGCGTTCCGGGATGACATGGCCGTCCACGGCAAGTACGCAGAGCCTTGCCCTCGTTGTGGGTCCAAGGTGCAGCGGATCGTCTACTCCTCGAACGAGACCAACTACTGCGCCACCTGCCAGACCGGCGGGAAGCTCCTCGCCGACCGATCGCTCTCACGGCTCCTCAAGGACGATTGGCCCAGGACATTGGAGGAGCTGGAGGAGGCCTGAGGACGTTCAGGCACTGGTGCCCAGGTTGGTCACACCCTGCCGTTCCATGTTGCCCCAGCCTTTCACCTTGCGTCCACCCAGCATTGCGCGAATTCGCCACAGGACCGTCATTTGGCGCAGCCCGAGATTCTCGATGAAGACCATGACGATCAGTCTCGCCGTGTCGCTGGGGCTGTTGAAGTAGCCATAGGGCTCGTCGAGGAGCAGAGCGGCCATGGAGTTGAGCAGACCTGCCCCGAAGGCCAGGAGGATCATGAGGACCAGCGCCTCGAGGGCGAACGCCCCGAGCCAGAGCCCGAGGCCGACCGCAATCCACCCGGTGAATTCGAGGATCGGAGCCAGAAACTCGAAGAGAAAGTACCCGGCCCAGCTCACCGTGCCGACCCTTCCGTAACGAGGGTTGAATGTCATCGGCAGGAAGTCCCTTATCGACGTGAGCAGCCCGCGATGCCAGCGGATCCTCTGTCTCCGCAACACTCGGGCAGTCGGCGGCACCTCGGTCCAGATGACCGCGGCCGGCTCGTAGACGATGCGATAGGGGATGTCGTTCTCGAGGTGATACTTGTGGAGCCGCATCGTGAGATCCATGTCCTCGCCCATGTGCCCGTGGGTGAACCCGCCCACCGCGAGGACGGCGGCACGTTGCCAGATGCCGAAGGCGCCGCTCACGTTGGGCAGGCAGCCCATCGCCGACCACCCGGGACGACTGGCCAGGAAGGTGCGCAGATACTCCAGGATCTGCATTCGGGGTATGAGCTTCTTCGGCACGCTGGAGCTGATGAGGTGACCGAGCTCGACGCGACTTCCGTTGAGTGGTCTGATGTTCCCGCCGACGGCGACGGTTCGCTCGCGATCCTCGACGACCCTCTGCATTCCCCGCAGGAGACAGGAAGGGTCCAGGATCACGTCGGCGTCGGTGCAGAGCGCATACGGATAGCGTGCGGCGTTGATCCCGGCGTTGAGCGCGTCGGCCCGGCCTCCGTTATCCTTGTCGATCACCGTGATCTCGACCGCCCCCCGGCCTCGGTAGATGGCTCGCACCGGTGCGGTGGGGATGTCCGGTCGGTAGGGAATGCGCACCTGCTCCAGGTCGAAAGCCTCGATGAGCGCCTTCAGCGTCTCGTCGGTGGAGCCGTCGTTGGCTATGACGATCTCGAACCGGGGATAGTTGACGATGGACATCGATCTGACCGAGTCCACGATCCCGACCGCCTCGTTGTATGCGGGGATGACGATGGAGACCGGGGGGCTGGTTCGGGAGCTGAGCATCTCGGTGATCCGCCCGAAGCGTCCGATGTGATAGTTGCGACGGAGCTCGTTTCCGCTCACCAGGGCCAGGACGACGAGATAGAGCTGCATGACCGTGAAGTAGGCAAAGGCCCCGTACCCGAACCAACGGATGATGTCGAGAATCATGACGTCACCGTCAGCTGGGACTCGATGAACTCGATGAGCAGGTGATCGTTGTCGGTGGCTCCGCCCTCCATGATTCGCTGGCGGGCGCCCAACACGGCGCCGGCATCTGCCAGAGCCTCTGCGGCAGCGTCCCGGGCGAAGGCGTCCGTGGATTCCAGCGCTTCGTAGAGATAGATGAGACCGTGGGGTAGGTCGGCGAGGGCTGCGGCGGAATTGCGCCGAACCCACCAGTTCTCGTCGGTGAGAG
>JBAVPF010000309.1:0-2816 GCA_049692815.1 Acidimicrobiia bacterium | reverse complement strand
CTCCAGGCGGCCGGGATCGACAGCATCTGTCTCGGGCTCGACTCCGGACGGTCGGGTTGGAACTGGCCGGCTGGAATCGTTCGACTCGGCCGGACAGTCCGTGGGTTCACCCCCGACGTCATCCATTCCAGCCTGGCAAGCGCCAACCTGATAGCCCAGTGGGCGGGTGCACGTGCCGGGGTGCCGGTGTTGTCGACGTTTGCGCTCTCTGGGGACCCGGGTCTCATGAAGCTCTATCAACCGGGCGCAGACTCCTTGCGGGCGCGCCTGCTGAGAAGGGTCGAGCAACGATCCGCACGTCGCCCCCACGTCAGCTTCAGGGCATTGACCGAAGACTCCAAGGCTTCGCATTGCACCGCGGGTCGACTCGACCCTGCCCGTGTGACGGTCATCCCCCGGGGAGTGCCGGCACCGGAAGGAGAGGTTCCCTCTCGAGCGGAATTGGGTCTCCCTCTAGACGTGCCCGTGATCCTCAATGTGGGCCGACAGACCGCGCAGAAGGGCCACGATGACCTTGTTGAGGCCTTTGCTGTGGTGAACGCCACGCGTCCTTCCCATCTCGTGATTCTCGGCCGGGAGGGCGACGGCACCAGCTCGCTGCAGCGGACGATCGCAGATCTCGGAGTTGGCGAGCGGGTGACCGTGATCCCGTACACCGACCAGCCGTACTACTACTACCGCAATGCAGACGTCTTCGCCTTCCCGTCCCGGATGGAAGGGCTCGGAACGGCCGTCCTCGAGGCCATGGCATGTGGACTGCCGGTAGTGGCCTACGACATACCGCCGATCCGTGAGATCGGAGGCAAGACTCACGTCGCGACCCTCGTGCCAGTCGGAGACGTCGGTGCTCTTGCCGAGGCGGTGATGGGAGTCTTGGACGATGAGGGAGGGGCGCGTTCCCTTGCCGAAGCGGCTCATGAAGTCGTGCTGGAGGACTACTCGCTGGACGTGGTGGCGCGTCGGGTCGAGGGTCTTCTCGTCTCGACGGCAAGCAACGCCACGGCAGGGTGAGGTGGATGACCGTTACCCCGGTGGCAATTGGCGAAACGCCGCCGGACCTGACAGCGGCCCGCCCAGGGACCCATATCTCCCGTCGCGCTAGAATGCGTTCTGCTCGTCGACCTGGGGGCGGTTGGGTCTCTCTACGGAAGAATCCCGGCGCGACCAGGTTTTTGTGGGGACGAAAGGCGAAGGGGCCCTCTTTGGGCCTTCCGAAACCGAGGTTGACGACGATGCAGGTTTTCAAGGGGGAGGCAGGTGATGACGAATAGCCCGGCCTCGGAAGGACAAGCCTTCCGAGCGCCCGAGCCATTCGACGCGGGCACTTCAGGCCACGGGCATCAACTCGCCCGCCGGGCTGTCACTCTGACGCTCGAATTCTTTGCCCTGGTGACCCTGTTGGTGATGGTTGCCCCACTGTCGGCGATGGCTGGAATCTCGGCTCCTGTCGCCCAGGTGTCGCCCTATCAGTCCCCGCCATTGACCGGAGGCGATGGTCCATCGTGGTTCTCACCCTCGTCGGTGTTCTCCCAGCTGCCACTTTGGGCGCAGGCGGCCGCCGTGTCGGCAGCTGTGACCATTTCCTTTTTCGCCCTGACAGCCGTCGTCCGTTGGACATGGCGTTACGTGTCGGATCTACGCTCTCGGGCCACCTGATGACGAAACAGGATCGCTTCTACCAACCACAGGCCCACGGAGAGCTCCCGCGCGTCGAGTCGTCGATAGATATCGAGGTTTCGGTGGTGATCCCATGCCTGAACGAGGCGGAGGCAGTCACCGGCGTCGTGAGGGAGGCTCTCACGGCGATCGCGGAGCTGGGAATTCCTGGCGAAGTGTTGGTGGTGGACAACGCTTCGATCGACGACTCTGCCAGTCGCGCAGAGAGAGCCGGAGCGAGGATCGTCACGGAGAGCGACCCAGGATATGGTCACGCCTGCCGGGCAGGGCTGAGCAACGCCCGCGGACGGTTTCTCGTTTTGGGAGATGGCGACGGAACGTACGACTTCTCGGCGCTGGGTGGTTTCGTCGATCCGTTGAGGAACGGCTCGGATGTCGTCATGGGGTCGCGACTGCGGGGGACAATCGAACCTGGGGCCATGCCGTGGCTTCACAGGAGGATCGGCAACCCTCTTCTGACCTGGATGATCAACCAGTTGTTCTCGAGCGGTGTGTCGGATGCGCACTGTGGCCTTCGCTCGATCAAGAAGGAGAAGTACGACCAACTCAGCCTCACCAGCGGTGGTATGGAGTTCGCGTCGGAGTTCGTCATCGAGGCGACGGTCTCCGGCGCCAGGATCGAAGAAGTCCCGGTCAACTATCGCCGGCGTGCCGGTGGGGAGCCGAAGTTGCGAACCTTCCGTGACGGATGGCGCCACGTGAGGTTGATGCTGATCAGAGCGATGGGGCGACGCCGGACTGAAGAGACCGCATCTGCGGCCGGACTTGCCAGCGCCGACGCCGGCGCCTGACGCCCGGTCCCGATACGGTCGGACAACCAATCACAGGATCTCGATGCGAATCGCATTCGTGTACGACGCGGTCTACCCCGAGACGAAGGGTGGTGTGGAGCGTCGTGTCTGGGAGCTAGCCCGGCTCCTCGCAGAACAGGGGAACGAGGTCGAGTTGCTGGTCCCCAAGCTATGGGAGGGTCCCGCGGTTGTCCACAGGGAGGGCGTGGCGCTGAGAAGCGTGAGTCCCGGCATGCGTCTTTACCGTCGCTCGGGCCGCAGAGCCGTCTTGCCCAGTCTGCGCCACGCGTGGGGCGTGTATCGCATGCTGCGACTTGAGCAGTATGGAATCGTGGATTGTCAGGTTCC
>JBAVPF010000308.1:0-2167 GCA_049692815.1 Acidimicrobiia bacterium | reverse complement strand
GGTTTAAGGGCAATCAGGGGATTCGTACAGACCCAACGACAGTAAGTGGCGTCGGGTTCATTCATCCAACGCAGATGGATGTTGGAAGTGCAGGGGGAGACTTCGTCGCCATCGGGACGGCGAACGGCCTCGGCGCCAATAGTTGCGCCAATGATTACGATCCGAAATGGACGGTCTACGCGGGATGGCGTGATAGGTGGTGTCTACTTCTGCCAGGATCTTCAACTCGACGCCTACGGGGCCAACACGAATCCGACATTCGAGATCTCGTATGGCTGGTGTCCCAGCCAGTCCGCCAACCGCTGGCTGCTGTCCTTCGGCGGCACGCTCTGGACCTGCAAGAACCTCAGCTCGAGCGCCGCGGTCAGGGCGATTGGCATGATCGAAACAACAGGAACATCCACCGTCGACCGCAACATTGACGTCAAGTACACGAATCTGAAATACAGGTATTCGGGCGCCTCGACGTGGAACAACTTTGGGACCGCGACGTCAGTAGTCGCGCCGAGCTACACCTACGCATACGTGAGCAGCACCGCCTTCAACGTCTACTTGGCACCCCTCGATTAGCGAATGGAACGGTGACGCCCATGTTTCGCAACAGCCACCATGCCATCCGAGCTACGAATCTGCTCGTGTTGGGCGTCATTGTCGCTCTTGCGTTCGGCGCGGCCGCCGGCATAGCAGGGGCCGATCAAGTCGAGGACCCGGGATGCCTGCCCGCCGCCGAGGCAAGCATTGTCGAGAGCCAGGAGTTCACACCCGCCGAGGCGACGCGGGGACAAGTCGTGGACGCGCTACCGCTGAGGGCCGAGAACGCTCCGACTATCGATCCGCCGATCGGTAGTCGCGTTCCGGGTGACGTCCTTGACGGACACCCACTGCAGTGGGCAACTTCCGTTGCAGGCGGCTCCCTCTATCAGTACTTCAGTGATCTGCCGATCGATTCGAAAACGTCCTACGACCAGTTCATGTCGACAGGGGGTGTTCAGTTCGACCGCGAGCCAGCCGATGGAGGCGATTTCGCCGCCTACTTGATTTCCAACCTGGGTGACCGGGTCACCCCGATTGACGTCGGCAGGTTCCGTGGAGCGTTGGTGTGGGCCGATCCTCTCCCATCGGGCGTGCGGACGCACAACCTCTATTGGTTTGATGGCGAGTACAACAACAGCCTCATTGGCGATTTGGAGCCTCACACCATCGTTGACCTCGGTCGAAGCCTGGTCTGCTCGACTCCATAACATCTCGAACCAGCTTCAACCAACACGGTGTCGAGCAAGGATTGCAGCCATGTCAAGCTTGGTCGTGTGCAGGCGGCAGGTCCCACGATGAGCTTGACCCGTTGCGATGGACACTTTGATGTTCCCCCACTTTGGTGGAGTCAGCTTGCTTGATTCTGGAGTGCGAGCGGTTGGTTGTCGTGGTGCATTCTCTCGTATTCGATCGGGGTGCGCATTCCCAGTGCGGAGTGGCGCCTCTGGCGGTTGTGGAAGATCTCGAGGTATTCGAAGATGGCGTTGGCCAGTTCGATTCGAGTGCGCCACCGCTGCCGGTTGAGCAGTTCGACTTGCAGCCGAGCCCAAAACGATTCGACCACGGCATTATCGAAACAGTCTCCGACCGATCCCATCGAGGGGACGAGGCCGGACTGACGGGCTCGGTGGGTGAACGCCCAGGAGGTGAACTGAGCGCCCTGGTCGCTGTGGATCACGGTTCCAGCCGGGGTCCGACTGTCGATGGCCATGCCGAGCGCTGAGGTGACCAGGTTCGATGTCGGCGACGAGTCGATCGACCAGCCCACCACACGACGGGAGAACACGTCTAAGACGACGGCGCAGTAGACCTTGCCTTCCCGGGTGCGGTGTTCGGTGATGTCGGTCACCCACAGTTGGTCAGGCTCGCTTCGAGCGAACCTACGGTCGACCAGATCAGCCGGGGTGTATTCGGGCACGACCCGCCGGTGGGGTCGTCGATCCCCGGGAAGGCCCTGTAAGCCGGCTCTCTGCATGAGCATGGCCACTGCGTTGTGGCCGACCGTGATCCCATAGCCCATCGTGAGTTCGGCGTGGACTCTTGGCGCTCCGTAGGTGCCTCGAGAGGCCGTGTGGACCTGGCGGATCATGTCGGTAAGCCAGGTGTGGCGGATCGACCGGGCCGACGGGGGACG
>JBAVPF010000307.1:0-18782 GCA_049692815.1 Acidimicrobiia bacterium | reverse complement strand
CGAGCCGGCTTTTCCAATCCGGCGCGTAGTCATACCGGCCCCTGGTCAGCAGCCGGCTGCCGCCATCGGGACGCGGGGTCACCACGAACTGCCAGGTCGACATCCCCCAGCTCTCCTCGGCAGCGATGTCGGCGGGTGATCCGAACAGCACGAGAGCGTTCGGAGGATCCACGATCTCGATCCGCAGCGGCGGTGCCGTCGGATGCAGATGCACGTCATCACCGACTGCCGGATGCTGGTGCTGGGGAAGGATCTCCGTCGTGTTGACGATCTTGCAGCCGACGAGGTTCTCGAGCGTCTGATACGTGTAGAAGCCACCGCGGCCCTGTCCGATCTGGGCGACCCATGGCCAAACGTCCTCGGGTGAAGCGTCGACCGCCATTCCCAGGGTGTAAGACCACTTGGGCTCAGGCACCAGTTCATCACCGGGAAGCGAGTCACTCGCCTCTGATCCCAGCGTGCCCCAACGCATCCGACTTCGACGGATGAACGGTGTGAGGACCAGATGCCAGATGATGAGGGCGACGCCCTCGAGTGCGGCGAGAACGCCGACACCGGGGGGACGGACTGTTGGAGATCCAGACTTACTGATGGTCAAGTCCTGTGCCGTGTCGACCTCCTAGATGTGCTTTCTTCATCTTGCGGCGCGGCCTGGAGCATCCGCCAGAGCCGAAGGTCCCCGGCCTCGACAGCCAGGACAGAAAACCCGGATAGCCTGCGACGATGCTGGAAGAGCACCGGGTGGGAATCCGGTATCTCGAAGCGGTGACCATTCTGCTGCAGCGGGCGCGCGCCGCTCACCCGACGGCGGGGGTGTTCGAGGCTGCCGACTTCCAGTGGTGGTGGCGGTCCCCCCGCTCCACCGACGCTCTCCCTCAGCTCTTCTGGTTCGACGACTCAGGGCTCCCGGAAGCGGCGGTGATCGCAACCGACTGGGGTGACACGATGGCCCTCGACCCGATCGTCATGCCGGGCGCCTCCCAGGACTGGATCGGCCATGTCGTCGGGCGTGGCCTCGCCCACGCCCGTGAGTCGGGGCTCGATGCGGTCGACATCGCCATCGCCCGCTCGGACGAAGTCACGGCCGGAGTCCTTGCGGAGCACGGCTTTGCGCACATGGAGGACGAGTTGGTCGATTCGTGGCTCGACGCCGAGGACCGACCGGTGGTCAGCACCCTCCACCCGGCCTATCGACTGGCGAGCCGGTTGGAGACGACTCCAGCGCCGCATCACATGATTCCCCGGGGCGGCCCGGACGTCGAGGAGCGTCTACGCCAGACTTCGCTGTATCGAGCCGACCTCGACCTCGTCATCCTCGATGGGGATGACAACACCGCAGCCTACGGGTTGTTCTGGTTCGATCCGGTCACCGCCACCGGGCTCGTAGAGCCGATGCGCACCGAGGCCGACCACCAGCGCCGGGGTCTGGCGCGCCACGTGTTGACTACCGGGCTGGAGCTTCTGGCTGACGCAGGCGCGGAACGCATCAAGATCGCCTGGGACCAGGACAATCCGGCAGCTAGCAAGCTCTACACCAGCGTCGGGTTCACCGACGCGAGGCCCTGCGCCGTCGTCTCCCGCTCCATCTAGCGGAGGCTGCAACCAAGCCTCGTTTTGGACAGCTCGGACCGGATGGCAAGATTCGGGGGTGCTGGAACCAGGTTCCCCGCTACCGGACTTCGCCGCGACCGACCAAGACGGAAATACCGTCGACAGCACGGATTGGCGTGGCCGATGGACGGTCCTCTGGTGGTATCTGAAGGCAGACACGCCCGGCTGAATTCGCGAGGGTGAAGAGCTCCGTGACCGAGCTCCCGAATTCGAAGCCCTGAACGCACGGATCGTCGGCATCTCCTATGACTCCCCTGACGACAACAAGAAGTGGGCCGAGGGAATGGGCTTCGACTTCCCTCTCCTCTCCGACCCCGACCGCGCCGTCGCCGGGCTGCTGGACGTGAGACGGCCGCCGATGCACCCGATGGCGGCCTTCCCGCGCCGGGTCACCTACCTCATCGACCCGGAAGGGGTGGTGGCGCGTTGCTACGACGTCGGCCGTCACATCAAGGGCCACGGAGAAGAAGTGCTCGCCGACCTCCGCGCCTTGACCGCCGACGAATAGCCAAGTCACCCGATGTCGTCGCCCGGCGGTTTCGCCGACACGACCCGCAAGAACGGCGAAGTGGTGATCACCCATCATGGCCTGGTCGCAGCGATCCTGAGGGACGCCCGGGCGACCAAGTTCCTCGCCCAGATCGAATCCCGCATGACCAGGAGGTGATGGCCCGGGTGACCGGCAACTACAAAGGTGGCAACGAGCGCAGCCAACCGCCGGTCTCGATCAGATACGCCCGCCCCCTCGGTGACACCTCGTATCCAGGGGAATGGCTGATGGTGAGCCCCAACGCCTTCAGCTTGCGCACATCGTTCTTGAAGACCGTCTTGTCAAGACCCAGACGATCGGCGAGATCCTGGGCACGGATGTCCGGGTTGTCGTAGAGGAGACGGAGGAACTCCCGGGTCCATGGCCCTCTCTTGGAGACGCGGTCGAGACGATCGAGCCGAGCGGTGAGTGCGACGATGTCCTCCACCGAGAGGTCGGCATCCTCCCGTAGCGCCACTCTCGGGTCGGGTCGCACCGACCCCAGCCTCACCATGTAGACGTCGCCTTCGGTCTTCGCATCCAGGAAGACGAGCAGGTCGGCCAGATCGAGACCGGCGCGTCCGGCTTCGTCCTCGGTGATCGAGTCGGCATCCACCCGTCTGACTTCGATTATCTCCAGCATCCCTGCGGGCGTGCGCAAGGTGCCGCCGGTCTTGACAGTGGGCCGCTTCCAGCGCCGGAAGACGAGATCCACCTCACCGGCGACGATACGGTCGAGAACGGGCCTGCGGAGCAGCATCTGCGGCCGACACTATCCCCACCCCGCGAAAACCGTCACAATCAGCGCGTAGAGTTGTCCTCATGCCCAGAGCCATTTGGAAAGGCGCCATCAACTTCGGACTGGTGACCATCCCGGTCGGGTTGTACACCGCCACCGACGACAAGACGCCAAAGTTCAAGCAACTCAGGAAGACCGACCATTCAGCAATCCGCTACAAGCGGGTGGCCGAGGCGGATGGCGAGGAGGTGTCCTGGGACGAGATCGTCAAGGGATACGAGTTCGAGAAGGACCGCTATGTCGTCTTCACCGACGAGGAGCTGGAGGCCGCCAATCCCGAGGGAAACAGGCTGGTCGACGTCGTCCAGTTCGTCGACGAGTCGGAGATCGACCCGATGATGTACAAGAAGTCGTACTACCTGGCGCCGGAGAAGATCGGCATCAAGGCCTATCGCATTCTCCAGGAGGCACTGGAAGCCAAGGGCAGGGTGGCGATTGCCAAGGTCTCCATCCGTGAGAAGCAGCAGCTGGCCACCCTCCGGGTCAAGGGCGACACCATCGTCATGGAGACGATGTTCTGGCCCGACGAGCTCAGGGCGGGCGAGTTCGAGGAGCTCGATGCCGACATCGAGGTGCGGCCCGAGGAGATCGAGATGGCCGGGACCATCATCGACAACATGACGCGCCCCTTCGACGAGTCCGAGTATCAGGACAGGACGCGTGGTGCCATCGAGGAGCTGGCCGCCAAGAAGGTGGCCGGCGAGGAGATCGTCGCCCCGGCGTCACCCGAGCCCACCAAGGTCGTGGACCTTCTCGAGGCGCTCAAGGCCTCGGTGGAAGCCACCAAGGAGAAGCAGGCCAAAGCCGGCTGACGGAAGTAAGCACCGACCCTCTTAGAGTCCTGGCCATGACCCTGTTCGGCGCCGTGGAGATCGGCGGCACCAAGACAGATGTGGCGATCGGCACCTCCTCCGAAGACCTGACTGAGCCATATCGCATAGCCACCGGCACCCCCGAGGAGACCCTCGGAGCGGTCATCGAGTACCTGTCCGGCCAACCTGTCGACGCAGTCGGCGTCGCCTGTTTCGGCCCCCTCGACCTCGACCCGTCCAGCGCCGGTTACGGGCGGATGCTGTCCACTCCCAAGCCGGGATGGTCGGAAGTCGACGTGCTCGGCATGTTGGCCTCAGGTCTGTCAGCCCACGTCTCGCTCGACACAGATGTCAACGGTGCTGCCCTGGGTGAAGGGAGATGGGGAGCAGCCACCGGCATGAGCGACTTCGCCTATGTGACCGTCGGCACCGGGATCGGCGCCGGCCTGGTCGTCGGAGGCCGTTTGGTCGGCGGGGCGGCTCATCCGGAGATGGGCCACCTGGTCGTGAAGCACGTGAGGGGGGACACTTTCTCCGGCTCCTGCCCTTATCACGGCGACTGTCTCGAGGGCATGGCGTCGGGACCGGCGCTCGAGGCCAGGTTCGGGCCACCAGACACCTGGGCGGGCAACGACGTCGTACTCCACCTGGCCGCAGGATACGTGGCGCAGGGAATGCGGGACCTCGCCTACACGATGGCACCCGAGCGGATCATCGTGGGTGGCGGAGTGTCAAAGCTGCCCGGATTTCATGGGCGCCTGCGCCGTCAGACCGGCTCACTTCTGGGCGACTACCCCCGCGCCCCCGACCTCGACCTACTCATATCCAAGCCCGGCCTGGGTGACCTCTCCGGGCTGGCCGGCGCCCTGGTCCTGGCGGGAACGGCCGCATGATGGGCATCCCGAAGCTGCAGATACGACCGGGCAACCCTGACTTCCTCGACCTTCCCTGGGAGACGCCCCTCGACGAGTGGGAGAGTGACCGGATCTGCGTCATGCCGATCGGCATCCACCGCCACCCGGTCCGATTCGTCGCCTACGACGAGGGCATCTATGCGATCAAGGAGCTGTCCAGGCGGGCCGCAGCCAACGAGTATCGGGTTCTGCGGGCGCTGGAGGACCAGAGCCACCGCACCCCGGAGGCGGCCGGTCTGGTGGAGCGGGACTGGCTCGACCCACACGCCGAAGGGGCGGGAGCGGTGCTCACCCGATACGTGGAGCACTCGTTCCCCTATCGCCGCCTCGTCTCCGGGTCCGGCTTCGGGGAACGCCGCCGGCAGATGCTCGATGCCCTGGCCGGTCTCCTGGTCGAGCTGCACATGGCGGGGTGCTGGTGGGGCGACTGTTCTCTCTCGAATGTCCTCTACCGCTTCGACGCCGGCCAGATCGAGGCGATCATGATCGACGGGGAGACGTCCGCGCTGCATACCGAGCTGAGCGACGGTCAGCGTCGCGAGGACATCGAGATCATGAAGGAGAACGTCGCCGGCGAGATGGCTGACATCGCCGCCGAGACCGGGGAGGACATGTCCACTGCCGACCTCCATCTCGGCTCGGACATCGAGGAGCGTTACGACGCCCTCTGGGGTGAGCTCACGGAGGAGCTGATCATCACCAAGGACGACGCCTTCCGGATCCGGGAGCGGATAGCCAGGGTCAACGAGCTCGGGTTCTCTGTCGACGACGTCGACATCGTGCCGGTCGACGGGGGAAGCCGGGTGCGCATGATCACCCATGTCGGCGGTCGCACCTACAACTCGGACAACCTCCGGCAACGGACCGGGATCGATGCCTCGGAGAACCAGGCGAGGCTCATCCTCAGCGACGTCAACTACTTCCTGGCGAAGGACGGCGACGTCTCGGCGACCGGGAAGAGCGTTGGGACGTTCCGCTGGCTGACAGGCCAATGGGAGCCGATCGTGAAACGGATCTCCGAGACCTGGCACGGCGAGGACCCGGTGCAGGGTTATTGCGACTACCTCAACCACCGCTTCCTCCTGGCGTCGGCTCGGGGGGCCGACGTGGATCCGTTCGAGGCCCTCGATTCCTGGGTCGAGGGCGGCTTCCCCGGGTTCACCCCGGAGCCGGCACTATGACCGCTGCTCTTCGCGCCGCTCGGTGAGGAGGTCGGCCGCCCTAATGGCCAGCAGCGGGGTCACGGCGCCGGCCAGGATCGCCGATTGAGGGAGGATGAAGAGCAACAGGGCGAGATAGAGCGCAGTGGCCAGAACCGCCCAGGCCCGATTTCGCCCCGGTGAGAGGACATCGGATCGCAACGTCATCGCCCCTGCAGCGGTGAATCCGGCGCCGAGACCGATGACCGGGTTGACAAGGGAGAGGGGGAGACCGATTGCCAGCCACACTCCCATGCCCTTCAGCGTCGCCATCGGCGCCCGAGGGTGTCGAGACATGAATGCCACCACTGCGCACATGATCGGCACCAACATGAAGCCCAACGCGAAGTAGGGGCTGGCGGCCTCGCCGCTGTCGGAAATCGATGCGTAGACCGCGATCATCAGCGAGCCGAACGCGACCGCTTGCACCAGGGTGCCGACGAAGATCGCCCAGCCGAGGGGCCGGGGCTCCTGCCCGGCAAGGGACGACGTCACGGAGCTCTGCGCTCGGCTAGCCCTTGACCGACCCTGCCGTCAGCCCTCGCACGAAGTAGCGCTGGAGAGTCAGGAACACCGCGATAGGCAGCGCCATCGTGATGAAGGCACCGGCCGTCAGCAGATGCCACTGCTCCCCACGTGATCCGTTCAGGTTGCGGAGGGCAAGCGTGACCACCTCGACCTCGGGGTTCTGGCCCAGGAACACCAATGCGACCAGCAGGTCGTTCCAGACCCAGAGGAACTGGAAGATGGCGAACGAGGCCAGGACCGGGACCGAGAGGGGCACCACGAGCTTGGTGAAGATCTCGAAGTGGGTGGCCCCATCGATCCGCGCCGACTCCATCAACGATGACGGCAGCGAACCTATGTAGTTGCGCAACAGGTAGATGGCCAAGGGGAGACCGAACCCGGTGTGTGCCAACCAGATGGCCGGGAACGTCCCGTTCATGTCGAACTGGACGAAGAGCTTCAGCAGCGGGATGAGTGCCATCTGGAGCGGCACGACGAGCAGCGCCACCACGGAGACGAAGATCCACTGTCTTCCCGGGAACTCCATCCAGGCGAAGGCGTACGCGGCGAACGCGGCGATGGTGATCGGAATCACCGTGGCCGGGATGGTCACCGACAGCGAATTGAGGAAGGCGTTGCCAAACCCCTCGGAGGAAAGCACCTGGCTGTAGTTGTCGAACGTCCAGTTCGCGTTGCCCAGATTCCCGAACACTGTCCACCACCCGGTGGCGTTGACGTCGCCGCCGGGTCGGAACGAGCTGATGAGGACACCGAGAGTGGGGATCACCCAGATTATGACCACGGCGATGATCACCAGCTTCACCAGCCATCGGTTCGTGATCCTGGCCCACAGTGACCGTTCCTCTCCTAACGGTGCCTTGGCCGGTGCGGTGGTGGCGGTCATCGCGTTGCCTCCTGCTCCTGGAACCGTTTCACATTGGCGATCATCAGCGGGATCACAGCCAACAAGAGAATGACTGCGAGGGCGGCACCGGTGCCGCTGTTACGGAAAGTGAAGAACTCGGTGACCATCTTCTCGGCCACCACCGAGGTCCCGAACCTGCCACCGGTCATGACGAACACGATGTCGAAGACCTTCCACACCGTGATGATGACCGTCGTGGTCACCACGACAATCGTGGACATGATCGAAGGGATGACGACCCTGGTGAACACCTTGAACTCCGTTGCCCCGTCGATTCGAGCCGCCTCGAGGATGTCCTCCGGCACCGACTTGATCGCCGCCGACAAGATCACCATGGCGAAGCCGGTCTGGAGCCAGATCAAGATGACCATCAGGTAGAAGTTGTTCCACGGCTCCTGGAGAAGCCAGGCAACCGGCTCACGGCCCAACCAGGTCATGATGCCGTTCATGAGGCCGATCTGATCACCGAAACCCTCGGGTCGGAAGTTGTAGATGAAACGCCAGACGATGGAGGCTCCCACGAATGAGATGGCCATCGGCATGAAGATGAACGTCTTGGACAGGGCCTCGCTCTTCCGCCCCAGCCTGTCCGACAGCACGGCAAAGCCGAGACCGATCACTACCGAGAACAGCGGGACGATGATGACCCAGAGCAATGAGTTGCGCAGGGCGAGAAGTGTGTCGCCTTTGGTGAAGAGGGTCACATAGTTGTCGAACCCGATCCACGACTCTCCCCTCGCGTCCTGAAAGCTGAGCACGAAGGTGTTGATGGTGGGATAGAGGAGAAACACGCCCAGCAGCACGACCGCCGGGCCCACGAAGGCGAACGGCCGCACTCTCTCCTGGTACGCATCGGGGAGACGGTGGATCAGCCAGTCCATGGCGTAGTAGAGACCGAAAACACCCAGGACTCCGATGATCAGGGCTGCGGCCACCACCACCAGGCGGTTGGCTTCCTCGTCGAACAGAACCAGCGCGGACCAGTAGAGACCTACGGCCGCCACGATCGGTACAACGAGAGACACACCGATGCGAAGAAGTTGGGTGCCGAGAGTGGAACGCTGACGCTGGGGCGGCGTGGCGCTCGGTGGGGTCGGGGTGACTTCGGGCTCTGTCCTTGTCGACACTTCTAGGGGTCCTCCTCGATCGGCGACTCGACTCTAACCAAAAGAGAAGCGGGACGGCTGGGCCGTCCCGCTTCATTCATTCAATCAACCTGTCGGCTTACGGCCAGCTGGCCTCGACGGTATCGACGACTTCTTGAGCCGGCGTGCCACGACTCCAGTCGACCATGCCCGTCCAGAACGAGCCCTGGCCAACCGCGGAGGGCATCAGGTCCGAGCCGTCGAACACGAAGGAGTTGTTCCCAAGTGCCGCGGCAACGGCCTCTGCCTGCTTCCTGACGGTGTCCGACTCGTAGCAGTCGGCCGGAGTGTTGGCATTCGCGGAGATCCGCTCGATGCCGGCCACGCCATGGCCCTTGGGCGCCGCCTGGACGCACTGCAACGGGACGTCTGCATAGGCCGCGAGCAGCGCACGAACCTCAGGACGGTCGTTGAAGACCATCGCGAGCTCGCCACCACCCATGGCACCCGACCCATCGATATCTGGGAAGTCGAAGAAGTCGGCGTCCGTTCCCGGCACAACTCCTTCGGGGAAGAAGTTGGCGATGAACGATGCCTGCCTGTGCAGCATGCAGCTTGGTGGGTCGTTGAACATCGGGTCCGGCGCATCCCGGAAGTCGATGGCCGCTACGCCATCGGCTCCACCGAGGACAAAGCCATCGGCGAACATGATCTCACCGAAGAGATCGAACGCGTGAAGGACCGCGGGGTCGTTGAACGGGATCTCGTGGCTGGTCCACTGGTTGTAGACATCGGCGCCCGCAGTGCGGACCATGATGTCCTCGATCCAGTCGGTGCCCGGCCACCCGGTGGCTGCTTCGCTACCGAAACCAATGCACCACGGCGTTGTGCCGTCGTCGAGGATCTGCTGGGACAGTGCCAGGAGCTCGTCCCACGTGGTGGGGATCTCGTAGCCGCCGGCCTCGAAGGCAGGCTTGTTGTACCAGATGATGCTCTTGTAGTTGGTGTTGGTCGGAATCGTGTAGTGCGAGCCATCACACTCACCAAGACCCATCAGGTAGGCACCGTGCGCTGCCTCGAGCGCTGCGATGTCGAAGCCCATGTCCTCCAGGGACACGAGGTCCCCGTTACCTGCGAACTCACAGATGGAGCCCGGCTGAGGGGTGACGAAGATGTCTGGTGGCGCACCACCGTCGACTGCGATTCGAGTGTCCTGCTCGATCGAGTCGCTTCCCGTGTAGGTGACAGTGGCGTCCTCGGCGGCACCGTAGATGTCGAAGGTGGCCTGTATCGAGGCCCCCTCGTCACCGGTCGGTGCACCCCAGACCGAGACCTCCGTGCCCGACACATCCACGTCGGTGTAGGAGTCGCCGCCGGCACCAGCGGTCGTAGTGGTCTCCTCGCCCCCGTCGCCGCCACAGGCGGCAACTACCATCGCCAGAACGGCGAAGAGAGCGATGAGCCATCGTGATCTTTTCATACTGACTTTTTCCTCCAATAGCGGCAGATTCATCGGTGCCGGTGGGCACCGGCTCGCGACTCTACACACCGTCCCAGGTCTGCTGCGAGTGAGGCACAGCCCATCGGAATGTGACTCTTGGCCCTATTCCTAGAGTGGAGAGGATGACGGGGCATCGGTCGGGCAACGGCCCATGGTGGAGAGACGCGGTGATCTATCAGATCTACCCACTGAGCTTCTGCGACTCGAACGGCGACGGTTTCGGAGACCTGACCGGGGTGATCGCCAGGCTCGACTACCTGTCCGACGTGCTCGGGGTCGATGCGGTCTGGCTCTCACCATTCTTCAAGAGCCCGATGGAGGACTGGGGCTATGACGTGACCGATCACACCGACGTCGACCCCCTCTTCGGCACTCTCGATGACGCCGAGACCCTGATCGAGGAGGCCCACCGACGGGGCCTGAAACTCATCATCGACTATGTGATCAACCACACCTCGGATCAGCATCCGTGGTTCGTGGAGTCGCGATCTTCCCGATCGAGCGCCAAGCGCGACTGGTACGTATGGCGTGACGGGCGTGACAGTGGTCCCCCCAACAACTGGGTCAGCGTCTTCGGCGGCCCGGCCTGGACATACGACGAGGCCACCGAGCAGTGGTACCGCCACACGTTTCTCGCCGGCCAGCCCGACGTCAATTGGCGCAACGCCGACCTGGAGGAGGCGATGCTGGACGCAGTCCGTTTCTGGATGGATCGGGGCGTCGACGGGCTCAGAGTGGATGCGGCTCACCAGATGATGAAGGACCATCTGGAGCGGGACAACCCTCCGGCGCCCCACGACTACCACCGGCCCTGGCGGGACATGGGCGAGTTCGACGCTTTCATCCACCTCTACGACATGGCCGATCCGGCTGTGCACGATGCCCACCGGCACCTCCAGTCGGTGGTCGACTCCTACGGGCGCGACGCCCTGACCGTGGGCGAGATCCACATCTTCGATCTGCCCGAATGGGCCTCGTACTACGGGGAGAGACTCGACCAGCTCAGCATGCCGTTCAACTTCCATTTGATGGCCTCCGAATGGGACGTGCCGACCCTGCGGGCCACCATCGAGTCGGTCTTGTGGAATGTCCCGGCGGGAGCATGGACGAACTGGACGTTGGGGAACCACGACGAGCACCGGATGGCCTCGCGTCTCCCCGAGGGACACGAGCGGCTCGCAGCAACACTTCTACTCACGCTGCGGGGCACGCCGTTTCTGTACTACGGCGACGAGGTGGGGATGGTCCAGGGAAACGTCGCGAAGTCCAGGGACACCTGGGGCATCCAGGTCGAGGGCTTCAGTCGGGACGGCTCCCGCACCCCGATGCAGTGGGAGCCCGGGCCGGGAGCAGGCTTCACCGCCCCGGGCACCGAGCCATGGCTCCCGATCGGCCCCGATGCGGAAACACGCAACGTGGAGACCGAGCTGGCCGACGAGGGCTCGTTGCTCAACATGTACCGACGCCTGCTCGCCCTGCGTCGAGGCTCGAAGGCCCTGAGACGAGGGTCGTTTCTCTCCGATCCTGCCTCCACGAGCGAGCTTCTCGTCTACCGACGCGAGTCGGACGACGAGACCAAGACCATCGTCCTCAACTTCTGCGAGGAGCCGAGGAGGGTCTCGCTCAGCCCGGGGCGAATCGTCTTCGACACCCACGACCCGGGTCGTGATGCGAGCACCGCGGGACCGGTCGAGGCGGCTCCGCTCTCGGGCGTGATCGTCAGTCATCGGTGATCGCTTCGACCGAGCCGCGCCCGATTCGCTATCTTCGGGGGGTATAGCGAGCAAGGAAGGCGCAGTTGGCTGAGATCCGGATGGAAGACCTGGGCAAGATCTACCCCGACGGCACCCGAGCCGTGGGCGATGTCGACCTGACGATCAATGATGGCGAGTTTCTGGTGCTCGTGGGCCCATCCGGTTGCGGGAAGTCCACGGTGCTCCGGATGATCGCCGGCTTGGAGGACATCTCCGAGGGGACCATGATCATCGGGGACCGCGTCGTCAACGACGTGGCGGCGAAGGACCGGGACATCGCCATGGTGTTCCAGAACTACGCCCTCTACCCGCACATGACCGTGTACGACAACATGGCGTTCGGGCTCAAGCTGCGCAAGTTCTCCAAAGAGGAGATCAACCGGCGCGTGGGTGAGGCAGCCGAGATCCTCGAGATCACCGACTTCCTCGACCGCAAGCCGAAGGCCCTCTCCGGTGGACAGCGTCAGCGTGTGGCGATGGGCCGAGCCATCGTCCGTGAGCCTGTCGCCTTCCTCATGGACGAGCCGCTCTCCAACCTCGATGCCAAGCTTAGGGTCCAGATGCGAGCCGAGCTGGAGCGACTTCACGCCCGTCTCAGCACGACCACCGTTTACGTGACACATGATCAGGTCGAGGCGATGACGCTCGGTGACAGGGTCGCCGTCCTGCGGCCCGTGTCGGCCTCACGTCCCTACAACCTGCAGCAGGTGGGACCGCCGACCGAGCTGTACGACCACCCCAACAACCTTTTCGTGGCCGGTTTCATCGGCAGCCCTGCGATGAACCTCACCTACGGGCATCTGGAGTCGTCCAACGGCGACATCTACGCCGTCCTTCCCAACAACCGGATCAAGGTGGACAAGAAGGCTCTCGACGCCCACCCCGGAATCGAGAACCAGATGGGCAAGGAGTTGGTGATCGGGCTCCGCCCCACTTGCCTCGAGGCCGCCTCGATAGTGGGGCCCGACCCCGAGCGGACGCTCCAGGCTCAGGTAGAGGTGACCGAGATGCTCGGTGCAGACACCTACATCCACTTCACGATCCACCGGGCTCCGGTCGTCACACCCGACATAGAAGAGCTGCTGGCCGACAGTGGTCGTGACGCCTCGAGCCTCGGTGAGACAACCAACTTCATCGCTCGCGTCAGCCCGGACATCAGGGTCAAGCATGGCGATACGGTGGAGTTGGTCGTGGACACGACCAAGGCCCACTTCTTCGATCCGGCGACCGGCGAGCGAATCGGCGCCAAGCAACCCTCCGCAGCCGCCGTTTGAACCGACCCTTCGTCTGGGGCGTCGCCACCTCCGCCTATCAGATCGAGGGCGCCCGAAACGAAGACGGGAAAGGCGATTCGATCTGGGATCGGTTCAGCGACCTCGGTCGTCTTCGCGACCCCGGTGACGTCGCCTGCGACCACTACCACCGTCTCGAGGAGGATCTGGAACTGCTCGCCGGGCTCGGAGTCGACGCCTACCGCTTCTCGGTGGCGTGGACCCGGGTGATCCCCGATGGCGACGGCCAGGTCAACACCGCAGGGCTCGACTTCTACAAACGACTCGTCGACGGCCTCCTCGAGCGGGGCATTGCGCCCTATCTCACCCTCTACCACTGGGACCTGCCCCAGGCGCTGCAGGACAAGGGTGGCTGGGCCTCCCGGTCGACGGTCGACGCCTTCGCCCGGTATGCCGCCCTCACCGCCGAATCGCTCGGTGATGACGTCGCCAGCTGGATCACGCACAACGAGCCCTGGGTGTCCACCTTCCTCGGCCACCTGGAGGGGATCTTCGCCCCGGGGTTGAGTGACTGGGCCACCGCCCTCACCGCCGGCCACAACATGCTCCTGTCACACGGCAGGGCGACACGGGCCATCCGCGAGGTGCTTCCCGGCGCGCAGGTCGGGATAACGCTCGACTGCCGGCCCAGCCGGCCCGCGGACGAGAGCTCCGTCGAGGCGGAGAGACATTTCGACGGCTTCCGCAACCGGTGGTTCTTCGACCCCGTATTCGGACGCGGTTACCCCGAGGACATGGTGGAGTCGTACACGGACCTGGGCCGTCTCGACCCTGGTCTCGTGGGCGAAGGCGACATGGACGAGATCGCGGTGCCGATCGAGTTCCTCGGCGTCAACTACTACACGACACTCCCGATCGGCCAGGATCAGTCGGAGAGCGACTACACCGAGGGTCCGGTCGGGCAGGACGCACCCACCGGCTTCACCGAGATGGGCTGGCGTAGCGACCCCGACGGCCTGCGGGATTTCCTGCAGCGGGTGGCCGACGATTACGGCCCACCGTCCATCCTCGTCACGGAGAACGGGGCGTCGTACTCCGATGGCCCCGGTGACGACGGTCGGGTGCGAGACGATCGGCGGATCGAGTACGTGAGCGAGCACGTCGAGGCGACACTGGCGGCGAGGGGCCGGGGTGTCCCGGTGGACGGGTACTTCCTGTGGAGCTTCCTCGACAACCTGGAATGGCTGGAGGGCTTCTCGCAGAGGTTCGGCATCGTTTGGGTGGACCAGGGAACGGGGCAGCGGATCCCCAAGGACAGCTACTACTGGTATCGCGACCGAATCTCGCGCGGATCGGGAGGCTGACCCCTCAGACCGGTCCCTCTTCGACCCAGGTCACCGTCTCGGGGTCGGCGATCTCCACTCCCTTGTATACAGGGGCGCGGAGATGGTCGTCGTGGGTCCACTCCTTGTACTCCACGTTGACGACGATCGCCGGCTCGACCCAGACCGGCCGGACCGCAGGCACGACCACCTCATTGGTGAACGGGCTCGAGTCCCGCTCGATCTGGGTCAGGGTGTCATGGAATGCCTTCAGCGAGGCATCGTCGAACCCCGACCCGACCGCGCCGACCCAGCGCAGCCCGGTCGGCTCGTACAGGCCGACCAGAAGCGATCCGAACGTGGAGGATCGGCCACCCTCGCCGGGCAGATATCCACCGACGACCGCTCGCAATGTGTGTCGAACGGACACCTTGAGCCAGTCCTCCGACCTCCGCCCCGGCTGGTAGCGGGAGCCGAGCCGTTTGGCCACGATCCCCTCCAGCCCCTGCTCCCGCACTGCCTCGAACAGCCCGATGCCGTGTGTCGGGGTGGGGTCGGGGACGATGATCGGCGAGGGCAGCTCCAGCTGCTCGAGCATCCGTCGCCTCTCCTCGTATGGCACGTCGGTGACACTCTCACCGTGGAACAGGAGATCGAAGACGACCAGGTTGACGCCGAACTTGGCCCCGGTGCCGGCACCTCCGAACCCGGTGCGCCGTTGCAGCAGCGAGAAGGACGGGCGGCCCTCCTCGTCGAAGGCGACGATCTCCCCGTCGACGACCACGCCGTCCGGCACCTCGACAGTAGCGACCTCGGGAAAGGGGCCCAGCAGGTCGAGGCCGCGTCGGGAACGTGCCCGGATCCGCCCCTGCTCGGCTCCCACGATCGCCCGGTAGCCATCCCACTTGACCTCGAACCACCATCGCTCGTCGTCGAACGGGCGATCGGCCTTCGTGGCGAGCATCGGCTCGAAGTCAGGGAGCCTCACCCGCGGCCAGTTCCTCCCGCACCAGACGGTTGACGAGGCCGCCGTCGAGATCCTTGCCGTGACACTTCATCAAATGCCCGGTCACCCGGCCCGCAGCCTTCTCGTCGCCGAAGACGCCCATCTCCCCGATCGCCTCGGTCACGAGCCGGCGGGTCTCCTCCTCGCTCAGCTTGGAGGGCAGCCACCGGGACAGAAAATCCACCTCGAAGGCCAGCTTCTCCGCCATCGCCTTGCCCCGCTCCCCCAGCTCCTCGTACTCGGACCGGGACTTGTCCATCCGTTTCACGTACGAGGAGATGATCCTCTGGCAAAAGGTGTCATCGACCTCGCCGGTGAAGTCGGGCTGGCTCTTCGCGGTGGCGATCTCGGTCTGGACCTGGCGGATCACGTCACGACGCGGCCCGTCCTGAGCCTTGATGGCCGCCTTCAACTCCTCTGCAAGCTGTTCTGCGATGGTCATCTCCGCAATACCTCTCCGATTCGGCCCGGGTCGTCTGTAATGATGCCCCTGGCGCCGAGTGCGGCCAACTCCAGAGCTCTCGTCTCGTCGTTCACGGTCCAGGGATACACCGCTATCTCCGTCTCGATCGGGGCTACGACGAGCCGGTGGTCCGGGACCAGGGCGACATGACCGGCGCTCCGACACATCTGTGCACCGTCCTCGAAGGAGAGCGGCGCCTGGATCGCCAGGCCGGTCTCCACGTCGGGGAATGTCTGGCGTACCACGCCGAGGCTCTCCGGGTTGAAGCTGGTGACCACGTCGCCCGGGCGGGCCCTGCTCGCCGTCTCCAGCGCGATACGGTGGTCGGGCTCGAAGCCCGCGTCGGTGAACCAGTTCTTCACCTCGAGTTGGATGGGCGTTCCCGGCAGCGCGGCCAGGACCTCGTCGAGCAGCGCGGGATGATGGCCGTCGCCGACGTCGACCTCGCACAGGGTGGACCAGGGAGTCTCACAGACGAGGAACCCGCCCAAGACGGGGTCGTGGGATACCACGAGACGGCCGTCGGAGCAGCGGCGAACGTCCAGCTCGACCATGTCGGCGACCCTGGCGGCAGCCAAGAAGCCACCCAGCGTGTTCTCCGGGTACTCCGCGGGCCACCCGCGGTGGCCAACGACGATGACCTCATCGCTCACGTCGACTCGATCCAAGAAATCCGTTTACAACCAGCAGATCGGACAGTACATTTCGCCCCGAAATTCCCCCAAGTACCTACCCGGGATACTCCTGTGGCGGGTATTCTTGTGAAAAAGATCACAATCTAAGGAACACATGTCCCTGACAACCATCACCACCGATTGGCGTGACCTCGCCTCGTGCCGGGACTCGGAGCCGACCCTTTTCTTCCCGGTCGGCACCACCGGCCCAGCCGTTTCTCAGATCGAGGCCGCCGTCGCCATCTGCAACACCTGCATGGTACGTGACGACTGTCTGCAGTACGCCCTGGAGACCAACCAGGAGTCTGGCGTATGGGGCGGCTACGCCGAGGACGACAGACGTCGTCTTCGCAAGCGCTGGCTGGCCGAGAGACGCCGCCGCAGCGTCTGAGCGAACCCTCCTGACCAAGAAGACGCCCCACGTGGGCGTCTTCTCCCGTCTCCAGACCTTTCTGCGTCGATTTCTCCCCCTAATCCTCCGTCTATCGACACAGAACGGGGATTCGGACGCCTACACGGCGGGGGCGAAACCGACGGTTTGGCTGTCCGAGGTGTCCTCAATCTCGATGAACGCGACACTGCGGGCCGGGATGCCGACGGTTCTCCCCTTGGTGTCCGTGAACCAGCCGAGCCCGCCCTCGCTGACGGCGCGCTCCATCTCCTTCCGGAACTCCTTGGGATCCTCGATCTCGATCTCGAGCAGCTTGTCGGTGGTGCTGATTCCGATGCGAACCTTCATAAGCCGATCGTAACCCCCTTCCGTCACGTTCCCGGCCGCCGTACGGTCGACGTCATGTGGCGATCGTTCCTGATAGCCGGGCTGGCGGGGCTGCTGACCGTCACAGGCGTGGCCGAAGCCGCTCCCGACCAGGGAGTCGGCATACCCGTTGACATGGGTCCCCCGACGAGCTCATCGCAACCGAGCCAGGACACCCATGTGATCGTCGAGCGCGGTGACCATCTCTGGAAGATCTCGGCCCGCCACCTCGGTGACGGACCGGTCACAGAAGTGGCGCCGTATTGGCGGCAGGTCGTGGTGCTCAACACCCCCCGGCTGCGCTCGGGAAACCCCGATCTCATCTATCCGGGCGAGGAGATCGAATTGCCGCCCGTAGAGAGACAGCCGTGAGCCAGGCGCCCTCGCTCAGCGGACGGCCGTGAACTTGTAGACGCCGCCCTCGTAGGTGAGCACGTACAGCTCACCATGACCATCGAGGCCAAAGCTGGTCACCGACCCCACGGGCCCGCCCAGATCCTCGGTCCAGTCCCTGTCATCGGTGACCTGGCCGTCCACGAACTTGAAGCCCCGAATCCATTGGCTCACCCAGTCCGCATAGAAGTAGGTGCCGACGATCTCGGGGATCTCCGACCCCCTGTAGACGTATCCGCCGCTGATCGACAGACCGGTCACCTCGTTGTCGGCGCCCTCGTGCTGGTAAGTGATGACCGGCGAGGTGTAGTCGGCCGGGTCGCAGTCCGTCTTGTGAAAGCAGCGCGTCCCCTCCATGTCGGACCAGCCGAAGTTGTAGCCGGCCTGGTCGATCGAGACCACGTCGACCTCCTCCTGGGTGGCATGGCCGACGTCTGCGATATAGATCAGCCTGTCCACGGGATCGATGGAGAATCGCCACGGGTTGCGCAGCCCATACGCCCACACGTCGGGCAGCCCGCCCCCGTTCACGAAGGGGTTGTCGGAGGGGATGGAATACGGGTCGCCGTTGTCGACGTCGATGCGCACGACCGTCCCGTACGGCGTGTTGGGATCCTGCGCCTGCGCCCTGCTGTCGGCGCCGTCACCCATCGACACCCATAGATAGCCGTCGGGGCCGAACACGGTGTTGCCGGCGTAGTGACGGATGTCACTGGAGTTCGGAGGCTGCTGATACTCGAAGATGACCTTCTCGCTGTCGGGAAGGGCGCGGTTCGGGTCTGAGGGATCAACCATGAACTCGGACAGCTGCCGGTTCCCGCTCTTGTCCGTGTAGTAGACGAAGAAACGCCCGTTGTTGGCGAAGTCAGGATGGAAGGCCAGCCCGAGCAGACCCTGCTCGATGCCATTGGCCAGCACCCGGTCGGTGAGGTCGAGGAAGGCCGGGTCCAGCATGACCCGGTTGGCGTCGAGGATACGAATGACGCCGACACGCTGATTCACGAAGAGCCGGTCGTCGCCAGGGGGTGCGGCGAGGGCGGTCGGTTGGCGGAACCCGTCGAAGATGAGGTCGAGCTTCACCTCCTTCAGGTCGCCCAACGGGGTGGAGCTTCCGGTTGCCGTTGTCGAGGAGGTGTCGCCGGGGGTCGTCGTCGACGTGTCGACCCCGTCGCCGGTAGAGCCGTCTCCGACGGTGGTCGTGCTCTCCCCCGCCGTGGCAGTGCCGTCGTCACCGCCGAATACACGCACGACGAGAAAGGCCACCAGGAACACGACGATGAGGGCGAGCAGCAGATTGCG
>JBAVPF010000306.1:0-2433 GCA_049692815.1 Acidimicrobiia bacterium | reverse complement strand
AGCGTGGACGGCCGCCCCGATGTCACCGAGTCGGCCTCCCTTTCGAACCTGACGGATGCCGGCCCACATTGCCTCCTCGGTGGTGTCGATGAGCTGCCGGGCGGCCGAGGGCACGTCACCGATCGCCATGGTGAATGCGGCATCGCCGTGGAATCCCTCGAAGATGGCGCCGGCATCGACCGAGAGAATGTCACCTTCCCTCAGGCGGTATTCGCTCGGGATGCCATGGACGATCACGTCGTTGGGCGAGAGACATAGCGTCGCCGGATAGGAGCCCAGGTAGTCGAGGAACGACGAGGTGCACCTGTGGTCGTCGATCACCCGTGCCCCGATGCCCTCCAGGTCGAGGAGGCTCACTCCCGGCCCTGCTGCGTTACGCACCGCCTCGTGAATGGCTGCGACGCACGCCCCCGCTCGCTGCATCTTGGCGAACTCGCGGCGGCTCTTGATTGTGATCATCGCAGCGCCTGGAGGATCCGTTCTGTCACTTCCTCGATCCCGCCGAGACCGTCGACGGATACCGTCAGTCCCCTGCCGCCGTAGATGTCGAGGAGGGGCTGTGTCTGCTCCAAATAGACCTTGAACCGATTGCGGATCGTCTCCTCGGTGTCGTCGGCCCTGCCTCGTGACAGCATGCGCTCGATCAGCTCGTCCTCGTCGACATCGAAGACCACGACCCTGTCCAGGCCGTCTTCTCCGATGAGTCGGTCGAGAGACTCCACCTGAGCGACGGTCCGGGGGAAGCCGTCGAGGATGAATCCATTGACCGCATCGCTATCGGCGATCCGCTCCCTGAGCATGGCCACCGTCACCTCGTCGGGGACGTAGTCGCCCGCGGCCATGATCGCCTCCACCTTGCGACCGAGATCGGTGTCCCGGGCGACGTGGTCCCGGAACATCTCCCCGGTGGAGATGTGTGGAATCCCCAGTCTCTCGGCAACCGACGCCGCCTGGGTCCCCTTACCCGCCCCCGGCGGGCCGATGAAGAGGATCCTCACTTCGTTCGGCTCCGGTACCGAGTACCGGGTACCAGGTACCAGGTACCCGAAGGAATCCTCATGTGAGGATTCCTTCGTAGTTACGCATGGTGAGTTGGGACTCGATCTGCTTCATCGTCTCCAATGCCACACCGACCACGATGAGGATCGAGACCCCGGAGAAGGCGATCTGGATGTTCCAAACCGCACCGGCGATGGCGGGCATGATGGCGATGGTGGCCAGGAAGAGAGAGCCGGGGAGGGTGATCCTGTTGAGGATGTGGGCCAGGTGCCTCGAAGTCTGCCGGCCGGGCCGCACGCCGGGGATGAACCCACCCTGGCGCTGGATCATCTCCGCCTGCTGCTCGGGGTCGAACTGGATGGCCGTGTAGAAGTAGGTGAAGAAGACGATCAGCATGAAGAGGATGCCGATGTACCACCAGGAAACCCGTTGTGCACCGGCCCCGAGGTTGTCGTCGATCCAGCGATAGACCGACTGGAGCCAGGCGGCATCCGATGGGATCGCGGTGATGATCAACGACGGGATCAAGAGGACGGACGTGGCGAAGATCACCGGTATGACACCTGCGGTGTTGACCTTGAGCGGTATGTAGGTCGACTGGCCGCCCATCACCCGCCGCCCGCGTACCCGCTTGGCGAATTGGATGGGAATGCGCCGCTGACCCTGGTCGACGTAGATGATCGCGCCGATCATCGCCAGGAAGATGGCCATGATGGTCACGAAGCGGACGGGGAGCCCAACTGCCCATGTCTGACCCCAGATCTGGGTGAACACGAAGGGGAACTGGCTGAGTATCGCCACGAAGATGATCAGCGACATCCCGTTGCCCACTCCCCTCTGGGTGATCAGCTCACCGAGCCACATGACCATGGCGGTGCCCGCGGTCATCGTGATCACTATCAGGATCACCCGTCCCGGGGTGTAGGTGGGGATCAGATCGATGCCACCGGTGAACTGCCCGGCGTGGAAGAGGAAGGTGAAGCCGGTCGACTGTATGAGGGCCAGGATCACGGTCAGGTAGCGGGTCCATTGCGTGATGACCTTGCGTCCCGACTCGCCCTCGTCCTGTAACGCCTGAAGCTTGGGGATCACCACCGTCAGCAACTGCATGATGATCGACGCTGTGATGTAGGGGATGATCCCCAGGGCGAAGACGGAGAACTGCCTCAACGCCCCGCCTGAGAACAGGTTGATCAGACCGTAGATGCCGCCCGACTGCTGCTGGTTCTGGAACAGCGCCACGGCGTCGAGGTCGATGCCAGGCACCGGGATGGCGGTGCCCAGACGGTAGACCGCGAACATGGCCAGGGTGAAGAGAATCTTCGCCCGGAGGTCCGGGATCTTGAACATGTTTCTGTAGATGCTTAACACGGGTTCACCTGGTTCGCGTGTTCGGGTGTATGAGGTATGAAGTATGAAGTATGAAGGCCTGGA
>JBAVPF010000305.1:0-4684 GCA_049692815.1 Acidimicrobiia bacterium | reverse complement strand
CCTCACGACTGAGCAGGTGACCCTCGACGACGTTGTCTACGGTCTGACCATCTGGGATACGGTGGGCGGCTCCTGGGTTCTCGTCTACAACAAGCAGATCTTCGCCGACAACGGTCTGGAAATCCCGGCTACGTACGACGAGCTCCTGAACGCATGTAGCACCCTCCTCGACGCGGGGATAACCCCGATCTATGAGCCGATCGCCGATGGTTGGCATCACGTGTTGTGGTTCCCGGAGATGGGGCCCATCTTCGAGGCGAATTCGCCGGGTCTCTATGACCGTCTCAATGCCAACGAAGAGCTGATGGCCGACGACCCAACCATGCAGACCGACCTCACCCAGCTAAATGAGCTCTACTCGAGTGGTTGCTTCGGCGAGAACGCGCTGTCCGACGAGTTCGCCAATACCGAAGCGGCGATGGCTAGCGGCGATTATGCGATGACGGTCAATCGACTGGGCTTGCCGGGTCTGATCGAGGCAGGGTTCCCCGAAGCCTCGGCCGACAATTACGGGTTCTTTGTGATTCCCCTGGCGGACAACCAGATCTGGAATGTGAACCCGGCGGCTCCGAGCAAGTTCATCTACTCGGGCTCGGCCAATATCGACGCCGCCAAGGCCTACTTCGAGTTTCTGACCAGGCCAGAGAACCTGCAACAGACCCTCGATACTGAGGACCAGTTCGTCCTGCTCAACTGGGAAGGTCTCACCGCCGAGTTGACGGCCGACCAGCAGGCCTTCGTCGACGCCTACACCGATCAGGGCACGGTGATGCAGACTGCGGTGAACTACGTCAACCCACAGTGGATCGAGATGGGGCAGGACATCGTCTCCATGTTCACCGGAGCGACCACTCCAGAACAGGTTCTGCAGACGATCGACGGTCGCCGCGCATCGATGGCCCAAGCAGCGGGTGACCCCGGTTGGGAGTGACCGGCGGGAACGTCTGAAGCACAAGTCACGGAACCGTGTGCGGGCTCCATTGTGGTCCTCCTCATGCTGGCCCCGCACCACGGTTCCGAGTCAGGCGTGGACGCTGCCTGGGCGCACTGCCGATCGGGGTGAGCTCTTCGGGCAACCCCGGCAGGGCTGTCGCCTGACAAGCTGAGAGAATGGCGTCGATGGCACGTCGAAGCAGGGGCAGTGGTGGTCGGTCATACCCGACGTATTTCGCCGGTGGGGCCCTCGCGCTCTACGCCGTGTTCATCGTGGTGCCGAGCGTGATGGGATTCTTCTACTCGTTCACCAATTGGAACCGGTTCTCGTCCGACCTCGAATTCGTCGGCATCGAGAACTTTCGGACGATCTTCGTGTCCAATCCAACACTGCTGCGCGGGATTACCAACACCGTGATCTTCACGGCTGTCACCATCGTCACCAAGACAGCGATTGGCCTTGCGTTGGCGTTGCTGTTGTCAAAGGGAATCAGACGACTGGCTCCCCTTCACCGGGTCCTCGTGTATCTGCCGGCTGTTCTCCCGATGATCGTTGTCGGCATCGTCTTCAAGTCGATCCTGAACCCCTCGACCGGCGCCCTCAACGAGTTTCTCAGGCCGATCGGCCTCGATGCTCTCGCGCTGCAGTGGTTGACCAACCCTGACATCGCCCTTTACTCGATTGCCGCTGTCGACACCTGGAAGGGTGTTGGCTTCATCATGATCCTCCTCCTGGCCGGGCTCCAGGCGATCCCGCAGGACTATTACGAGGCGGCGAGGATCGACGGGGCCGGGGCGATCGGCGAGTTCAGGTACATCACGCTGCCACTGCTCGTCCCTGTCCTGACAGTCACGACCGTGCTCAATCTGCTCTACGGTCTCAAAGTCTTCGACAGCGTGTGGGTTCTCACCAACGGCGGGCCTGGCTACGCGACCGAGACTGTCTACACCATTGTCTTCAAGGAGTTCGCCAGGGGTAACTACGCGGTGAGCACTGCCCTTTCCACCGTTCTGTTCGTGATCATGGTCGCCGCGGGCATCTTCTTGATCCGACTGATGGACAAACAGGCGGACTACGCGTCGTGAGTGCAGGCTCCCCATTGCCTTTCGCGCGTCGACGTAGAGACATCACCACCAGCTTCGGCCGCAGGCTGCGACACTCACTGACGTGGGGAGCTAACCATGCAACGGCGGTAGCCGTCAGCCTGATGATGGTTGCCCCGATCTATCTACTGGTGGTCAATTCGTTCAAGGACGGCATCCAGTCGCGATCGATGGGTGTGGACCTCCCGGAGAACTGGCATTTTGAGAACTACCTCGCCGTGATCGACGAGGGAAAACTCGGCCAAGCGTTCACCAACAGTGTGATCTACACGGTCCTGGGCACGGTCCTGTGTGTTCTCCTCGCCACCGCAGCCGCGTTTGTCCTGGCCAGGAACCGAACGAAGTGGAACAGGTTCTGGTATTTCTTCCTGGTCATCGGGATCGCCGTCCCGCTCAACTACGTGACCATGACCAAGGTCATGCAGCTCACCCACTTGATCAACACCCAGTTTGGGATGATCCTGCTGTACGCGGCCTTCAAGATCCCCTTCGCAGTGTTCGTCGTCTACGCCTTCGTGCACACGGTTCCGAGAGAGATAGATGAGGCTGCGATCATCGACGGCTGCTCTCCTCGGCAGCTCTTTTGGTCCATCATGATGCCCCTGCTCAGACCGGCTTGGATAACAGTTGGTGTCCTCACCTTCCTCGACCTTTGGAGCGAGTTCATAATGCCGCTCTACTTCTTGAGCAGCTCCGACAACTGGCCCATGACTCTCGCCGTGTACAACTTCTTCGGCATCTACGAGGCCAATTGGAACCTCGTCTCGGCTGATGTAGTCCTCACGATCCTCCCGGTGATCATCGTGTTCGTCATCGGCCAGCGCTACGTGATGTCCGGCATCACGACCGGCGCGGTGAAGGGCTAGTCGCGTGGGCCGCGTCGATATTCAGTGATCGAGTACAGACCGCTTGGCAACACAGGGCTGACCGTGTCTCATTTGAGTTTCGGCGGTTCGGCGCTTGCCGGCGTGTATGGCCCAGTCGAGACACATGACGCTATCGAGGCGGTCCGATGTGCCATCGATCTCGGCCTGAATCTCATGGACACTGCTCCTTACTACGGGGACACGCTGTCCGAGAGCCGCATCGGCGAAGCCCTCAACGATGGGTACCGGGACAAGGTCATCCTGGCAACCAAGGCCGGCCGATACGCAACGGGAGCAAATGGAGGATTCGACTACCGGTACGACTCGATTCTGAGATCGTGGGAAGCAAGTGCCGGAAGACTCCAGACCGACTTCATTGACCTCTTTCAGCTGCATGACGTCGAATTCGTGTCAGCAGAAGAGGTCATTGGGGAAGCCTGGCCGGCAATGACCCGGCTTCGCGGCGAGGGGAAAGTGGGCCACATCGGGATAACCGGCTATCCGCTCCAGCACTTGGCCCATCTCGCTTCGGTTCTCGACCCAAGGCCCGAGACCGTCCTCAGCTACTGCCATTACGACCTTCTCAACACGAGCCTCGACAGGTGGCTGATTCCGACCGCCCGCGACCTCGGGATCGGGGTGATCAATGCCTCGGTGACACACATGGGCATCCTCACCGATGACGGCGCACCCGATTGGCACCCGGCTCCAACTGACGTCGTCGACGCGGGGAGGCGTGTGCAAGAGCATCTGCGGTCGCGGGGGATCGGCATCACCGAAACCGCGCTCCTCTTTGCCCTGACCAATCCGGACGTGGCGACGACTTGCGTTGGAATGAGGACGGTGGACGAAGTCGTCGCGAACGTCACCGCCTTGAACCGGACCATCGACGATGGAGTGCTCGAGGAGATCGAGGAGTTGGTGAGCGACGTCAAGGACCTCAATTGGTCGCAGGGTTACCGGGAGTACAACGATCCGGGCTCGGTGGAGCCGACGAGGTAGACGCAGCCCCTGCTGCGGTATGTGCTCTAGACCGGTCTTCCGAATCTGGCGCGCGCCGACTCGGCCAGCTTCAGACCGTGACCCGGTCTTTCAGGTAGAACGGCGTACCCATCCTTGAATTCGATCCGCTCTTCGATGAGATGGTCGTAAGGGAAGAATGAATACTCCATCCATTGTGCCTCGGGAAGCGCCGCCGCGATGTGGGCGCCGATCTCGAACGACGTATTCCCCACAGCCACCGGTATTCCGTACTCGGCGGCGAGCCAACCGATTCGCATGGCATCATCGATTGAGCCATGGAGATTGACGATGTCGGCTGCCCTTCCCTCGATGAGTTGTCGTTTCCCCGACACGTCGAGGTACTCGCCGCTGTTGATGAGCGTGAACGGTGCCGCCTTGCGCACCTCAGCGAGTCCGTCGAAGTCGAACCGGAGGCAGGGATCCTCCATCCAGTACAGATCGATGCCGGCGTCCTGGAAAGCGTGTAAGCGGCGGATGGCCTCCTTCGGTGACCAAGCCTCGTTGGCGTCAGCCATCATCAGGCAATCGTCGCCGACGATCGCTCGTACCAGCTTCAGTCTCTGAAGGTCCCACTCAACCTCTGGATGGCCGACTTTCACCTTGAAGGCCGAGAAGCCGGCCGCCCTCGCCTTCTGATAGAAGTCGGAGACCTGTTCGTCATCTGAATGGAACTCAAGTCCGCTGGCGTAGGCGGGAACCCGATCCCGCCGACTGCCCAGCAGGCGATGGAGAGGAAGCTCGAGGATTTGTCCCTGGAG
>JBAVPF010000304.1:0-2111 GCA_049692815.1 Acidimicrobiia bacterium | reverse complement strand
GTGCCACCTCCTATCCGAGCCAGCCTCACGTCACGCCACAGCATGTCGAAGGGAAGATCTCTCATGTAGCCGGACCCTCCATGTATCTGGAGACACCGATCGATGACCTGGCCCGAGACCTCGGCGGCGATGAGCTTCGCCGATGCGGCCTCCGTCCGGATGTCGAGCCCTCGGTCCGCCCTGCGCGCCACGTCCGAGACGAGGGCGCGGATCGCGGTCAGTTGGGCGCCCGAGTCGGCGATCATCCACTGAATCGCCTGACGTGTGGCGAGGGGCGCACCGAAGGTCTTGCGTTCCTTTGCATACCCGACGGCGAGCTCGAGGGCTCTCTCGGCGGAGCCGAGGCACCACGCGGCCTGCATCAAGCGCTCCGAATCGGTCCAGGCGGTAACGATGTCCCAGCCCTGACCCTCGTCGCCGATGAGGGAATCATCCGGAACGAAGCACTCGTCGAGGAACACATCGGATTGGGGAACACCTCGATAGCCAACCTTGTCGTTCTCCGCTCCGAGCGTGACCCCGTCCGAGTCGGTGGGAACTGCGAACACGGACAACGAGCGGTGGTCCTCCCCCTCACCCGTTCTGGCAACGACCACCAACAGGTCGGACACCCTCGCAAGCGTCGTGAAGACCTTGCGGCCCGAGAGCACCCATCCCCCGTCCGACCGGACACCCATTGTCTTGAGAGTGGCCGCGTCCGAGCCAGACTCCGTCTCCGTCAATGCGAACGCTGTGGTCAGCTCGCCCGCGAGGGCGGGGCGAAGCCATCGCTCCTTCTGTTCCTCGGTCCCGAACATGAGCGACGTGTCCACGCTCAGGAGCAGGCGGGTGATGAACGAATGAGAGGTCCGTCCGAACTCACGCATCACGACTGCGGTCGCCATGAGCCCTGCCCCGCCACCTCCATACTCGGCGGGGAACCGAAGCCCGGTGAGGCCCAGCGTGGCGGACTCGGCGATCAGGTCACGCCAGACCGACTCCTCCAGCCCGGACTCCACCTCACGCTCATGCGGGATGAGGCGCTCTTCGACGAAGCGGCGGGCCATCGCCTGGAGGTCTGCGTACTCACTGGCTTCCATTGTCTCTATCTCCCTTCCTCGACAAGACGTTGCTCATGGAGAATCCACGGGGACGAAGTAGGGGACGGCATGGTCTTCCACCGTCCCAAACCTGACCTCGACACGGTCTCCTATCACGGGGCCCCGCCCGTCCTCCATGACGAGGTTGGTGAGAAAACGGGGGCCTTCGTCGAGATCGACATATGCCAGGACGTACGGGAGGTCACCGGTGACGCCGGCGCCGATTCCCCGGTTGACGACTGAATAGGTGAAGACCTCGCCGAGACCGGCGCTCTTCCGCCATTCCATCTCCGAATTGCAGCTGACACAGAACCGACGGAGGATCGAAGACACCTCCCCGCACTCGGGACATGCCCGGTACACGAGCTCCGAGCGTCGGCAGGCTTCCCACCATTCGCCGTCCAGACCGACTCCGCTCATGCCGTCACCTCCCCAACACCAACGATGCCGCACCGTGGCGACTGTCGATCGTGCCCCCCACGCCTTGCACGAACGCGAGCCCGGCATCGGGGACCTGACGCGCACCGGCCTCGTGTCTGAGCTGCCTCACGGCCTCGATGACCAGGAAGATCCCTCTCATGCCCGGATGATTGGTGGCCAGCCCGCCTCCGTCGGGGTTGGTGGGAAGCGAGCCACCGGGGCCCAGGCGGCCGCCCTCCACGAAGGCACCCCCTTCACCCTTGGCGCAGAATCCCGCATCCTCGAGAGCGGTTATCACGGTGATGGTGAACGAGTCGTAGATGGTGCACAGGTCGATCTCCCCCGGGCCCACACCTGCCTCACCGAAGGCCTGATGCGCCGATCGGCTGACGGCCGTGGTCGTGAAACCGGCCGGCTCCGGCGGAGCACCATGTCCGATGGCCTCCCCGGTCCCGAGCACCGTCACGGCTCGATCCCCAACCGACTTGGCCACGGCTTCCGACGCCACCACCAAGGCTCCGCCCCCGTCCGTTATCACACAGCACATCGGGACCGTCAGAGGCGAGGAGATCTCCTCGGCGGCCAGAACGTCTCCGACACTTTCGACATACG
>JBAVPF010000303.1:0-6881 GCA_049692815.1 Acidimicrobiia bacterium | reverse complement strand
CTCCTGGTTCAACAGCCTCGACCGAACCGGTGCCAGCGTCGGCCGAGATGTCGTCATGCCAGACTCCTACCTGCTCGCACCCATCGCCGAAAGCTGCTCGAGCAGAAGCATGTGCCGTGCCGGGTTGCCGGCGACTGTGATGGCCAACTCGTCGATCCCGGTTGCCTGGTATACGGCGATGCGATCGGCGAAGTCTTCGGGGGTCGTCGCTATCGCCAAGGCATCGACGGTTTCCTCGGCGAAGAGCTCGGCTGCCGCCCCAGGCCCGCCGGCCTCCATCGCAGTCCTGAGGGTCTGCTGGTCGGGAAGCGGCACCTCGCCTTCGGCGAGAACCTCAGCCGTAGGCACATGGGAGAATGCTAGGAACTTGGCCGCATGGTTGCGTGCCGCCGCAAGGTCGGTGTCGACGACACCCATTGACGCAGCGGTGATCCTGAACGACGCCCTATCTCTCCCGAGCCGCTCGAGATGCTCCTCGATCTCTCTGACCACCCTTGTCAGATAGGACTGGGAGGCACCGAAGCTCAGGGCGACTCCGTCACCCACCCGGGCGGCAAGCTCGAGCATGCGCGGCCTGATGGCCATGACATCGATTCTCGGCGATCCGGTCGTCTGATGAAGTCGCAGCCTGTCCAATTCGAAGGCAGGCGCCTTCTTGGTCACGGCCTCACCGCCCAAGAGTGCTCTGAGCGAGGCGACCAGTGCCTCGACGTTCTCGAGTGACTTTGAACGCGATCCGGCGCCGATCCTTCGTGCGAGGTGCGGATCTCCGGTGCCGACCTGGACGCGGACACGCCCCGGGCCCAGTTGTTCGAGCGAGTTGAGCTCCATTGCCAGCATTCCAGGATGACGAGTGTCGGTACCCGGACCAACGATGCCGACGTCGAGGCGCTCGGTGACGCCGAGGTAATGAGCTGAGGGAACCACGGCATCGTTCAGACCCACGTGCTCGGCGCTCCAAACTCCATCGAGACCGCGTGCCTCGGCTTCGAGGACCAAAGGCAACGTGTCACGAATAGGAGTGGAGCCATCGAATGCAAGGCTGAGCCGCAACTGCTTCCTCTCTCTTGACCGCGGGCAGAGAGTATAAGCGTCGAGTTGCGCTTTACGCTTTTCGGGAGCCGGACCTCATGCCGCGTCGCCTCCGCAGACCGGACCGTACGTATGGTGCGGCGAGACATAGTTGGAGGTTGATGGATGAGTGCACCCGGACTGGGGTTGGTTGTTCCGTTGTTCGAGGAGCCTCAGTCGGGTGAGAAGCCGGCGTGGGATCGGATCAGGTCGATGGCACAGACGGCCGAATCGACTGGCTTCGACACGGTGTGGGTTGCCGACGAGCTGCTGTGGCGGGTTCCCGACTGGGGTGGTCCTCGAGGGTTTTGGGAGTGCGTGGCGATGACCGGAGCAGTGGCGGCGAGCACGTCGCAGGTCGATGTGGGCACGTGGGTGATGTCGGCTCTCCACAGGAACCCGGGGCTGTCGGTCAAAGCCGCTGAGACTCTCGACGAGATCAGTGGTGGTCGGTTCATCTTTGGGTTTGGGGCCGGTCACGCCGGGAACCAGGGGGAGACATTCGGGTATCCCCTCGACGTGACGATTGCTCGATACGAGGAGGCGTTGAAGATCGTCGTCCCCGCGCTCAGAGGTGAAGTCGTCTCCTTCGGTGGCCGGTACCACCGCAGCGCACAGCTCGAAGTGCGCCCTCGAGGGCCTCGGGGAGGGCGGATACCTCTGATGCTGGGTGGGCACGGGCCTCGGACCATGCGTCTGGCGGCGATACATGCCGACATCTGGAGTGGCTATGCCACCGAGACGAGCTCCCCGGAATGGTTCGAGCCGATGTTGAGACAGCTCGACGAAGCGTGCGCAACCGTGGGACGCGACCCGATCACGCTGCAGAGGTCGATCGGCGTATGGGTCGAACCGGGCTCGGGCGGCGGTGCTGCTGCTGCCGGGTTGGGAGAGCCGATCTCAGGCAGTTCGGCTCAGATCGCCGACGCCTTGGGCCGATTCGGAGAAATGGGTGTCAACCGGGTCGAGATACTCCTCTGGCCCGGCAACGAAGAGACACTCGCCGCCCTCGCACCGGCTATCGCCCAGCTGAGAGTCTGGTAGCCGGGCGAGTTCCTGGATCGGTGGTCCGCATCGCTCGGCGAACCGCAGCGGGTCCACGGCGTCCCTGATCAAGACCGCCGGCGGGGTGCTAGCTTCGCCGACTCAATCGCGACGGAGAGCAGACATGCCCGCAGGCAAGCCCAACATTCTCGTCATCTTCGGGGACGACATCGGGATAACCAACCTGAGCTGCTACTCCGACGGCTTGATGGGCTATGAGACGCCCAACATCGATCGGATCGCCCGGGAGGGTGTTCGATTCATCGACTACTACGGAGAGCAGAGTTGCACCGCGGGCAGAGCCGCATTCATCACCGGCCAAAACCCGCTTCGCACGGGTCTGACCAAGGTGGGCCTGCCCGGTGCCGACATCGGTTTGCGGGCCGAAGACCCGACCATCGCCACCGCCCTCAAGACACATGGGTATCGCACTGGCCAGTTCGGGAAGAACCACTTCGGCGACAAGGACGAATTCCTGCCCACGGTCCACGGCTTCGACGAGTTCTTCGGGAATCTGTATCACCTGAACGCCGAGGAGGAACCGGAGCACCCCGACTACCCGGACCCGGAGCGATTCCCGAACTTCAAGGCCCGGTTCGGTCCCAGAGGTGTGATCCACTCGTGGGCCAACGATGACGGCACCCAGCGAATCGAGGACACCGGACCTCTCACCAAGAAGCGAATGGAGACGGTTGACGACGAGTTCCTGGCAGAGGCACAGCGATTCATCCGTGAGGCGAGTGAAGCCGAGGAGCCCTTCTTCCTCTGGTTCAACACCACCCACATGCACTTCCGGACCCACACCAAGGAGGAGAGCCTGGGACAGGCCGGGCCCTGGCAGTCGCCGTATCACGACACGATGATCGACCACGATCGTCATGTCGGCGGGTTGCTCGACTTGTTGGACGAACTGGGCCTGGCCGACGACACCATCGTCCTCTACTCGACCGACAACGGTCCCCACCTCAACACATGGCCTGACGCCGGCATGAGCCCGTTCCGTAATGAGAAGAACTCGAACTGGGAGGGTGCCTACCGGGTCCCCTGCGTTGTGAGGTGGCCGGGCGTGATTCCGGCCGGTGAGGTCAGGAACGGGATCGTCTCCCACGCCGACTGGTTCGTGACGCTGCTCGCTGCCGCCGGGGAGCCCGACATTGCCCCGAAGCTGCGAGAGGGGCATGATCTGAACGGCGTCAGTTACCGGGTGCATCTCGACGGGTTCAACCAACTCGACTACCTGACGGGAGCAGCGGAGGAGAGCCCCAGGCCCTACTTCTTCTACGTCAACGACGACGGGCAGTTGACCGCGATTCGCTACGACAACTGGAAGGTGGTCTTCTTCGAGCAGCGGGCTGAGGGCACGCTCCGGATCTGGGCCGAGCCGTTCGTCGAATTGAGGGTGCCCAAGATCTTCAACCTGAAGACAGACCCCTTCGAGAGAGCCGACATCACCTCCAACACTTACTACGACTGGTTGCTCGACCGGGTCTTCCTGATAATCCCGCTCCAGGCCTACGTAGCGGAGATGGCACAGACTCTCGTCGAGTTCCCGCCGCGCCAGAAACCTGCCGCGTTCAATCTGAGTCAGGTGATGGAGAAACTGCGGGAGGGCGTGGGAAGCGCCTGACCTCGAGGTGACTGCCATCCACGGGATGGTCGGATTCCCCCAGGGGAGTTGAAGATCCCGGCTCAGGCTCCATTCGAGGAGACGGTCCGGAACCCGATGTGGCTGGTGCTGGTGTCGACCATCTGCGGCTGCCGGGCCGCCGGGCGATAGCGGAAGCAGTACTGGATCGTGCACAGATGCGACCCGCCCTTGATCACCTTGCGGGGTATGCGGAACTGGGGCTGTCGCGGGTCGTAGCTGTCGTCCTCGGTTGGCGGTCCGTCCGGGGCGCAGCAGGCGTGCTGTGGCTGCTGCGTCCTATTCGAATACCAGTCAGAGGTCCACTCCCACACGTTCCCGGCCATGTCATAGAGCCCGTACCCGTTGGGCTCGTAAGACCCGACCGGGCTGGTCCGGGTCCAACCGTCGAGCTCGGAGTTCTGGTACGGGAACCCTCCCTGCCAGGTGTTGGCCTTGGCCTCCGGTGTGTCCTGGGGGTCTCCCTCTCCCCAGGTGAACTCGGCGCCATCCAGACCGCCCCGAGCGGCGTACTCCCATTCGGCCTCGGTGGGGAGCCTTCTCCCCGCCCAATCCGCGTAGGCAGCCGCGTCGTCGTGCGCGACGTGGACCACCGGATGGTCTCCGAGGCCATCGATGGAAGACCCCGGCCCGGTGGGATGACGCCAGTCGGCGCCGTGGATCCACGACCACCATTGAGGGTGGTCGTCCAGGCTCACCGGTCCTGGGGTCATGGTGAACACCAGCGAGCCCGGCACCAGTTCTTCAGGTCTAGCCCCTGGATAGTCCTCAGCCTTGGGAGCGATCTCGGCCAGGGTGACGTGTCCTGTTGCGTCGACGAACTCGGCGAACTCGGCATTGGTCACCGTGGTCACGTCGATGAAGAAGCCCTCGACCGAGGTCAGGCGCATCGGGCCCTCGCCCGGGTAGTGCCGGTCCGAGCCCATGTGAAACTCGCCTCCAGGAATCCAGGCTCGTCGGAGCATTGCCGCCGCGACGTTAGACATGGTTCAGGTCGACGTTGATTGCCAATGGCCGAAGGCCATCCCTCAGGCGCCTTTGGCCGACTCGACGGCAATGTCCAAGCTGGTGCGATCGGGGAGGTGAAGGCCCTGCTGGGCGACCGACAGCGAACTTGCGATGTTGGCGATCCTGATGGCTTCGGGCCAATCGGTCCCCTCTGCCCGGCACACTGCCAGCGTCGCCATGAACACGTCCCCGGCTCCGGTCTCGTCGACCGCACGCACCGGGAGTGTCGGGACCTCGATCATCTCGCCGTCGCTCGCCAGGAGCGCTCCACGCTCGCTCAGCTTGATGACCACGCGACGCGCTCCCGCTGCCAACAACTCTTCTGCGGCGAGCCTGGGCCACAGTGGCGACGTGTCGTGACGGCCGACCAAGGCGGCCGCCTCCGCTCGATCTGGCGTGATCACATCGGCACGCTCGAGCAGACCGGCAGTGACCCGCTCCGGTGGCGTCGGGTCGACGAAGAACCCAGCACCCGACGCGACGGTGTGGTCGGCGAGCAGGGTCAATGTGTCGGGAGGCACTTCGGCCTGAGCGACGACGATGTCGGCAGCGCCGAGACCGGAAGTGTGGGGCTCGACATCGGCCCACGTCAGCAGATCGTTGGCCCCGGGAGCGTACACCAGGGAGCGATGGAGCCCCTCCTCGAGAGATATGGCTACGAAGCCGGTGGATGTGTTTGGTGTGATCAGAACGCCGGCAGTGTCGACACCATCGGCTTCGAGCGTTTCGAGGCAGAGGTGCCCGAAGTCATCGTCGCCGACCCGGGCCACCAGGCTCACGTCGCCACCCAGCCTGGCAATGGCGCGGGCGACATTGGCGCCCTTGCCCCCGGGCTCGGCCAGATAGCGGTCGGCGACCAGCGGGGCCTGCCCACCCGAGCCGTGCACGTCGAACAGATGGAGGTCAACGTTGACTCCACCGACCACCAGGATCCGGCTCACATCCGGGCCTCCGGTGAGCTAAGGAACATCGAGCCGCACCCTTTCCCCAGGGCCGGGAACCACGACGTTGTAGCCCAGTTTGCTCTCGATGGCGTTCTCCAAGGCTTTCGATGCAGCCGGTTCACCGTGGTTCACGAAGACCATTCTCGGCTTGTCCGCACTGCCGAGCCACTGGAGGAGATCGCCCTGGTCGGCATGCGCCGACAACTCGACGTCGAATACCCGGGCTCGCACCTGGTGGTAATGGCCCAGCATCTTCAGCTTGGCGGCTCCGTTTCTCAGCGCCTCACCGCGTGTGCCCGGAGCCTGGAAGCCGACGAGCAACACGGCGTTGTCGGGATGGCCGATCCTCTGAGCGAGATGATGGACGACCCGGCCGCCGGTGACCATTCCCGAGGCGGAGATGATCACCATCGGCCCCGATCTGGTGTTCAACGCCTTGGATTCGTCGACTCCGGCGGTCTCGGTGAAGTGCACCGCAGGGAACAACTCGGCCCCACGGTGTTCGGGGCGGAACTCGGGCGAGCCACGACGGGCCTCCTCCTCATAGACGTTGAGGGCGGCGGAGGCCATCGGGCTGTCCACGAAGACGGGGAGGTCGGGAACACGTCCCGAGGCGATGAGCCGATCGAGATGCCACAGCACCACCTCGGTTCGGTCCACCGCGAATGCCGGGACGACCAAAACGCCGTCCCTCTCTGCCACGTGGTCGATGGCAGCGGCTATCTGCTCTTCAGCGTCGAGCGGCGAATGCTCCTCGTCGCCATAGGTCGACTCTGTCACCACCACGTCAGCGTGCCCGATCGGCTCGGGGGGAAGTAGCAGCGGGTGCTTCGACGTACCCAGGTCGCCACTGAACACGACGACTATGTCTTCGCTGCCCAGATGGAGCCGAAGTGTCGCCGAGCCCAGGATGTGGCCGGCGCGCCGCCACGTGACGTCTAGCCCGGGGCAAATCGTCTTGGGCCGGTCGAAGGCCACCGTCTCGAACAGCTCCAGGGAGTCGATGGCGTCGGCCTTCGTGTAGAGGGGCTCGGCGGGGTCATGTTTCGAGTAACCCTTCCGGTTGGCGTAGCGGGCCTCCTCCTCCTGGAGATATCCGCTATCGGGGAGGACTATGCCGGCGAGCCTTCTTGTGCCCTCGGTGGCGAACACCGCCCCACGGAAGCCGA
>JBAVPF010000302.1:0-3706 GCA_049692815.1 Acidimicrobiia bacterium | reverse complement strand
GACCAGAAGTTCTGGGTGTAGTTGTTGCACAACGTGTACGCGGACAGTGCGGATGCGGGCAATCCGCTGCTCGTCACCGAGCCCCCGATGCCGATGCAGTTGGCCGGGGCGCCCAGAGGCACCGGTTTCACGTATTGGGCGGTGGCGGTGCGAGAAATGGTGAACTGGTCGAACCCGAGCACCTTGAGGAAGAAGGTGCCCACATTTGCGGTGAGGGTGACCTCGAGCTTGTTGTCGGCCAGCTGCTGCCAGTCGAGGATGTCGTTGCCGCCGCCGGCCACGGGAACGCCGTTCACCGTCCCGACGTCGTAGCCATTGGCGTCGGCGCCGTCGACGGCCTTGTTGACGACGTTGGTCACGTCCCAGGGGAGGAAGACGACCCCGGCGAGAGCAGAGGAGTCTGCGGCACGCTGGAGACGGGTGCTGTTGAGGAAGAACCAGCCCAGGTCGATGGCGAAGGCGGAGATGGCGAGCAACAGGACGAGGGTGGAGGCGATGAACGGCAGCGAGAAACCGTCGTCCTCGTCACGGAAGCGGTTGATCGTCTTCTTGATGAAACTCACTCGAATACCTCCGGCTCGAGCCTGGTGATGGTCGACTCGTCGACTGTCGCCGTCCCGCTGAAGGGCCCGAAGCCTGTGATCCAGGATCGGGTGAGTACGACACGGACCCCGACGATGTCGAGGGGGCTGGTGCCCACCGCGGTGTTGCGGCTCGATGGCGGCCACCCGGCGCCCACTGGGGTGATCGACCATCCGTCGCCAACCTGAGCCGGGACGTTGCACTGGCCGGGGTCGTTGGGATCGACGTAGACCGCTCGGTTGGTGGCACCTTGCGCACCCGTGTACTGGTCGGCCTGGTAGATCTCGATGTAGTCGATTCGCGCCAGATCACCGGCGGTCATGAGCTCGCCGAGCCCGGTGAGGATGGCGCAATCGGCTGTCGGGTCGTCTCCGGCGAGGGCACCTATGCGGGCGCCTTCACGGGACAGGTATGAGACCGTCAGATAGTCCTTGAAGGCGAGGCCGTACTCCATGATCGCGATCACGACCAGAAGCAGCACAGGCATGATGATGGCTGCCTCAACGAGGGTGGCTCCGCGTTCGCGGGCTCGACGGCTCATGAGCCGTCTTATCGTCAAGATCCTCCGCACTCTTGAATCCCTGCCATGGGTCGTGAGACCCCTACTTCGGCAGATTCAGGCCGGCAGTTGAGTGGAAAGAGTGCGTTAGCCGGTCGCAGGTTCCAGACGCATCACGACGTCTTCTTCCCAGGTCGTGGTGCCGCTCCAGAACAAGAAGTTGGTCTTCCAGCTGTGGTCGACGACGAGTTTCACACCGAGCCACTGCTTCGAGCCGAGTGCTCGCGCCGATGGTGGGAATGTATTGCTCACGCGGACCCAGTCGCCACCACCGGCACAGGTGAGGTCGACCGGCTCGGAGATGTTGAACGGGCGACGGTATCGCTGGATGTGACCGCCCAGCCCAACGAATCCGGTGTCGTCGGACTCATAGATCCACAGCTCGCGCACATCGTCTCCGGCGATGCCGGACAGGGCGCCTGCGGCCGCCTCGATGACGACGCAATCGGCGTTGTCGGTGCCCCCGTTGTCGTAGTCCCCGGCCGCAGTGCCGGCTCGGGCACCTTCCCGTGCCGCGTTGGCCATGGCGTTGCGGTCGATGAAGCCGGTGCCGAACTCATAGGCTCCGATGGCGATCATCAGGATCACTACGAAAGCCAGGGCCATCTCCACGGCTGCGGTGCCGCGGTCGCGTCTCATGGCAGCAAATGGACCGGGTTGCCGATCACGCGGGCCTGCCATGTCGTGCGCTCGGTGGGTTGTGCCAGGTCGAGGAGCATCTTCCAATAGCAGGGATATGTAGCGCTCTCGTTGCACATGTCCGCAGAGTCGTCTGGCAAGTCGATCGTGGCCACGATCCATTGCTTGTTGTAGACGCCCGAACCGCTGCCACCGGGGACCTGGGTCTGCCACTGACAGGCACCGGACCCGGAGTCGACCTGGGAGGCCGAGGGCAGCGGCCATCGGTAGTCCCATACCGTCCAGGAGCACGTTGGGATATTTCCGAATGGGTCTTTCACGTAGTACCAGGACTCGGCGTTGGCGTCGCCGGCGTCGTAGAAGGCCAGCTCCAGCTTCTTGCCCGCATGTTCTTCTCCGATCTCTGCCAGGTAAAGCTCGGATGCACCCGAGAGGTTGTTGGACCAGATGGACATGTCGTTGATGCCGTAGACCCTCGGGTCGGGCGAGCCTTCTGCCCTGATGGCGAAGTTGTTGCTGCCCGAGCTGTTGTTGGTCGTCTCCACGTGGACGAGCCAGATTCCCGGTGTTGGGTTCGCCTGCGTGGAGCAAAGCTGATTCCAGTTCCAGATCGATCCCGGCGTACCGGGATTCTGTGTCATGGTGCAGACCGGGCCACCGCTCAGGTGGTCCCATGGGATGAGGGGAGTGGTGTCAGGCGGATAGAGGGTGAAACTCGTGTTGACGTAGGTGTTCCCGCCGTTGGCGAGAATCAAGTCTCCCGTTTGCGACCCGACCGGGTTTCTCGGCTGGAAGCCGGCGTCCCATACGTAGACCTGGAGATCCGTTGTCCCGGGCTGTACGTCGACCCCGTAGTAGTAGCCCTGGTATGCGCCTGCTCGGGCATAGTTGGGGTTGTTCGACGAGCAGCTCGGACCGGGTGCGTTGATGTTGCACTGCGTGGAGTAAGGGTCACCGTCCTCGACACGGGACATCCGTCCGGAGACGGCCGCCCAGAAGTCCTCTGCTCCACCGCACCCTGGCACGAGATTGCCGCCGCCGAAGCAATTGCTCGGGCTTCCCAGCGGCACCGGCTTGACGTACTCGGCCGTGGCCTCACGGGTTATGTCGAAGTGGGTGAAACCGAACACCTTCATGAAGAAAGGTGACACCGACGTCGACAGCTCGGCGTGGAGCTGGTTGTCGGCGTTGGGCGTGAGGGTCAGCGTGTCGGCGCCCCCAGGGTCGTATCCGTTTGCTCGGGCCGCGGCCTCGGCGTCGGGAGCCGGGTCGAATCCCGGGAGGTTGACCACTCCCGCCAGGGCGGCCGCATCGACGGCGTTCTGAGTGCGCACGGTGTTGAGATAGATCCAGCCGAGGTCGGTGGCGAACCCGGCCATACCAAGCAGAAGGACGAGGATGATGGCCAGCCAGACGAGAGCGAAGCCGCTGTCTTCCCTTCGTAGGTTGCGCACCGTTTGTGTCATGAATCGCCTCATTCAAAACCCTCCGGCTCGAGACGCTGGATGGCGGTCCGAACGATGTCCATCTGGCCGTTCCATGGTGGCACTCCGGTGATCCAGTTGTGCTCTGTGTCGATGGTCACTCCGAGAATGGAGAGGTCCGACCCACCGCCCACCAGGACATCGCGGCTGGTGGAATCCCAGCCGCCGCCGACCTGAGTCACGGTCCATTTGGTGCAGTCCGCAGGGTCGTTGCCGCCTCCGGTCGAGAAGGTCCAGACGTTCTCGTGCCCGGTGGAGGCGCCCGATTCGTTCACTTCGAAGATCGTGATGCTGTTCAGGTTGTCGAAATCGGTGGCGGAGTACCCGGCCACGACGCTCTGGATGATGTCGCAGTCGGCCATGATGTCGTTGCCCGCCAGGGCGCCGACACGGGCCCCCTCCTTGGCGGCGAAGTCGGTGGTGAGGAAGTCCTTGAAGGCCA
>JBAVPF010000301.1:0-7906 GCA_049692815.1 Acidimicrobiia bacterium | reverse complement strand
GACTACGACCTCACCCAGCACGATGATGACGAAGAGCCCGTATCGCTCCACAAGCGAATCGGTGACTCTCACTCCCGACTGCCGGCCGGCCATGCGAGCCAGGAGAAAACTCCCCACCAACCACATGAGGACCACGCCTGCCCACGCGATCATCCGACCCTCAACGGACAGGAACAGACTGAGCCCTACGACGAGGATCGAAATGACCATCCCGGCCAGATAGCGAGCTGTCGAAGCCATGTACTGCTCTTCATCCTGGAGACGAACCGTGTACCAGAGCCACGAGAGCACGGCGAGGTACAACATGTACACGACACCGAAGGGAACGCCGTCACTCCCACCCGCCCCGTCGATGAACACTGCGAGCAGGGCCAGAAGCAGCATCTGGACGAAGACATAGAACCGCGTTCGCCCCTCTTCCCGTCCATGGAGCTCGTAATAGAGGGTTCCGTTCAGCCAGGCGATCCATGTGAGGCTGAAGAGAACGGCGAACTCACCGACCCCCCTCCAACTGACGTCACCTGCCAGATGGTGAGCCGCTCTCCCGATCACGACCACGTATACGAGGTCGTAGAACAGCTCGAGGAAACTGACTGTGCGGTCTTCGATCACCTGACCATGCGCACGCGGCGGAAGCCAGAAGCGGCGGCGAAACTCGGCCAGCATGCTCATGCCATGGCGGCTTCGGCGGCTCGAACCTCCTCCAGCGCCTGGTGCATGCCTTTCGCCCACGGCTCCCCGTGCCCCGGCAACACGAGGTCGGCCGGAAGATCTTCCAAAAGGGACAGCGACTCGAGGGCTTGGGCCCGATCCGCCGTAAAAGGAGCGATGCGAGGGCCCTGGCCGCCGTCGGTCACCGAAAGGGTGGCCAGGGCATCACCTACGAAGAGGGCGCCGAGACCCGGAAAGTGCAATGCAGCACTACCCGGTGTATGGCCGGGAACGAGGGTGACCTTCGGGCTGCCAGGAACGTCGAGCGTGGCACCGTCTCCGTAGGTCGACACCTCCCCAACGACCGGGCGTTTCAAGCCACCGTTGCGCAGCCCCAACCAGAGAAACCCGAGCATGGGCCCGAACTTGATCTTTCCCATTGGGTTGTCCGGGTCGACCTCGCCCCGGGCAAGGGCAGCATCGGCCTCGTGAATCCAGACCAACAACTCACGCTCGGTTCGGATTCTCTCTGCGAATCCAAGGTGATCGGAGTGACCGTGCGTGAGTACCACCGCCCTCACGTCCTCGATGGTCCTTCCCATGGCGACGAGCTCTTTGAAGATGTCTCCATAGAAGCCGGGCATGGCCGCGTCGATGATCGTCACTTCGCCTGCGTCGTCGACGAGATACGAATTGACCCTGCTGTCGTTGCCGATGCGATGGATGGAGGGAGTGATCCTCATGGTGACAATCCTCGTGATTCGAACTCCACGGTATCGAGACTCCATCGCTTCGAGCAGTGCTCGAGGCTAGCCACATCTGCGAAACCTCCATCTGCCACCGATAATGGGACCTCGGCCCTTGTGCGACGAAGGGGATTCGTGTTCCATCTCCTGCGATGAAACTCTTCGGGGCCTCGCGGATCGTCCTGCTCGTCACGATGCTCTTCCTGGCCCTGGCCGGCGTCTTCTCATTCCTCGACATCGGTTGGTTGGTCGACGCCGCTCTCATCGCGGCAGCAGTCGTGCCGCTCGTGCCGCTCACCGGGGACATGATCGCCAAGCTGCGGCGACGACAGCCCGGCGTCGACGTCATCGCGCTCGTCGCCGTTGCAGCGGGCCTTGCGCTCGGGGAGTTCCTCACGGCTGCGATCGTTGGCCTGATGCTGGCCACGGGCCAGTGGCTGGAGGAATACGCCGCGGGTAGGGCCGAACGGGAGCTGACGGCACTGGTGGAGCGCGCACCCCGGACTGCCCACCGCATGCGGAAGGACACGATCGAGACCGTCGACGTCGAGGAGGTAGCACTCGGCGACCATCTCCTGGTCAAGGCGGGAGAGGTCATCCCGGTGGACGGTGTGATCATGGCCCACCCCGCACTGATCGATGAGTCGGCCCTGACCGGGGAGCCGATCCCCGTCGAGAAACAGCCGGGTGACCTGGTGAGCAGCGGGGCCGTCAACGCCCAGGATGCATTCGAGATGTCGGCGACTGCGCAGGCCGCCGAGAGCACGTATGCGGGAATCGTCCGTCTCGTGGAGGAGGCCCGCTCCTCCCGTGCGCCATCGATGCGTCTCGCCGACCGGTGGGCCGGCTGGTTCGTCCCCTTCACCCTGGTCGTCGCGGGTGTCGCCTGGGCAGTGTCAGGGGACCCAGTCCGCGCATTCTCCGTGCTCGTCGTGGCGACGCCGTGCCCGCTCCTCCTGGCGGTGCCGATCGCGGTCGTGGCCGGAGTCTCTCGTGGAGCCAAGCGGGGGATCATCTTCCGCGGCGGCGGGGCCCTGGAGGTCCTGGCTCAGACGAGAAACGTCCTCATAGACAAGACGGGCACTCTCACGGTTGGCCAACCTGCACTGCGCTCCATCCACGTATTCGACAAGCGCTGGACCAGCGACCAGATCCTTCGGATGAGCGCCTCGGTCGACCAGACGTCCGGGCACGTACTGGCCCGGGCAATCGTCGACGCAGCGCACCGGCGCAGTTTCGAGCTGGACTTGCCAGAAGACATGACCGAGACGGCCGGTGCCGGTTTGGTCGCCAAGGTGGACGGTCTCGAGGTGGCGGTTGGCAAGCTGACGTGGCTCCTGGACGGCCGACCCGAGCCAGAGGAGGTGATGACATTCAGGCGACGAATCGCCCGCCTGGCTCCGACTGCGGTTTGGGTTGCGATCGACGGGGAGATCAGCGCGGCTCTGACCTTCGACGACCAGATACGGCCTGATGCGGCGCACACGGTTCGGGCCCTGCGCCGTATCGGTGTCGAGAAGGTGGTCATGGCAACTGGAGACCATCCAGTGGTGGCCAGAACGGTGGGCATCGCTGTAGACGTGGACGAGGTCATGGCCGAGGCCACGCCGAGAGAGAAGTTGGAAGTCCTCGAGGAGCTGCAGGCTGTTGGCGTCACCACGATGGTGGGCGACGGGATCAACGATGCCCCTGCTTTGGCGGCCGCAGATGTCGGTGTCGCCATGGGAGCGAGAGGCGCCACAGCCTCTTCCGAGGCTGCCGACGTGGTGCTGGTAGACGATCACCTGCAGCGGCTGGTGGACGCCATCGGCATAGCCCAACGCTCTCGTCGAATCGCCGTGGAGAGCGTGGTCATCGGGATGAGCCTCTCCCTCGTTGCCATGGCCGCCGCTTCTGTCGGCTTTCTCGTGCCTCTCGTCGGAGCCCTGATCCAAGAGGGCATCGACGTCATCGCGATACTCAATGCGCTGCGTGCGCTGGGGGGCAACACCCCGAGCGAGAGCGGGCCCAAGCTCCCCCTGGAGCTCTCCCGGCGTCTCAAGGCCGAGCACAACCTCCTCATCCCCAAACTGGACAGCATCCGGGAGACGGCCGACGCCCTCGATGCCATTTCACCAGAGGAAGCGCTGAGTGCCCTCAAGGCGACACAAGCGCTGCTGAACGAGGAAATCCTCCCCCATGAGGCCGATGACGAGAACGAGATCTATCCCCGCATGGCCGAGATCCTTCCCGGGGAGGACCCGCTGGCATCCATGAGCAGGACCCACAGGGAGATCTTCCACATGGTGGATGTCTTCGAGCGTCAGATGGCAGACCTCCAGCCGAGCGGCCCCGACCCGGCAGATATCAGGGATCTCCGACGGACCCTCTATGGGCTGCATGCCATCCTCAGGCTCCACTTCGACCAGGAGGAAGAGCTCTATCTGACGCTCCACGACTCATGAGCCCCAGTGGCTATTGATAACCCTGGAAGCTGACGACAATCGCCTCATGTGGAAACGTGACGACGGGCGGACGGTTTCGCCGCGAGCGCTCGAGCTCAAGGCGGCGATATGCGTTGGGTGAAATGGGGATTATTCGGAGTCTTGGGTCTCCTCGTCCTGATCCAGCTGGTCCCATACGGCCGTGACCACCAGAATCCTGCCGTGGTCGCCGAGCCGTCCTGGGATTCCCCGCAGACGAGAGACCTCGCCGTCCGTGCCTGCTTCGATTGCCACAGCAACGAGACGACCTGGCCCTGGTACTCGAACATCGCTCCCCTGTCCTGGCTGATCCAGCGGGACGTCGACGAAGGCCGGGAGCACGTCAACTTCTCGGAGTGGAATCGACGTCAGCGTTCCGGGGAGTCGGCCGAGACGGTGCGCGAGGGTGAGATGCCTCCCCCCTACTACACGGTGACCCACCCCAACGCTCGTCTGAGCGACTCCGAGATGGAGGCCCTCGCCCAAGGCCTGACCGCGTCGCTTCCATAGTCAGGGGAAGGCAGAGCACCTGACCACACGAGAGTCGGAGAGAAGACGTGTCGTCCGGCTCGTCATCATCATCGCAGCGATCGGGTTCGCGGTCTACGTCATAGCGCCCCAGGTCGCAGAGTTGGGCGATGCCTTCCGGGCGTTGCGCAAGGGTCGCTGGCGCTACCTGACGCTCGCCCTGGCTGGAGCCGCTCTCACCTATGGGACCGGAGCGTGGACGGTATCCGCGTCCACCCGCTTGCGTCTTTCGTTCGCCAGGACCTACATGGCACAACTGGCCGCTTCATTGATGGCCGTCGTCACCCCTGCCGGCCTCGGGTGGGTCGCCGTCACCGACTCCTACCTCCGCAAGGCAGGGGCGGATGAGAACACCGCTCACACCGCGACAACGCTGACGATGATCATCACGTTTCTCTCACACCTGGCGCTGCTCGCCATCCTGATACCCCTCTTACCCACACTGCATCTGCCCGAGATCCAGCTCCCCAGCACTCAAACCGTTGTCGAAGTAGCCCTGATCGCACTAGTAGTCGCCGGCGTCGCGTTCTGGATACCCGTGTCGCGCCGGAGGATCCTCATGGAGCTCGTCGGGATGACCCGAGCCGTCCCGGCGGTCTTGGGCGACCCGGGCCGATCGTTCGTGATGGTGATCGCCGCGGTGACCGGGAACCTGGCGTTCGCCATCGCCCTGATCGGAGCCGTGGCCGCCTATTCCCCAGTACCCTCGGTGCTGGGGATTCTCGTGGCCTACATGGTGTCTGCGACCATCGCCGCCGTGTCTCCAACGCCCGGCGGCATCGGGGCCATGGAGGCCGCCCTCATCGCCTCCCTGACCAGGCTCGGCGTGGCCGGCGGAGCAGCAGTGGCCGCTGCTCTCACCTTTCGCTTGGTGACGTTCTGGCTTCCGATGCCTGTTGGCGGATGGGCTCTTCGGCGCGGACGACGCGAGGGCTGGCTTTGATCGGAGACGCGGCTCGCGGTCGGGTCGACGTTCCCCGTCTCAGTCAGACGTCGGGTTGGACGTCCTGGGCTGCGATCTTCTCCGGGTCGTCGCGCCAGACGAAGTACGAGTAGACGACGAGGAAGATCACCCCCGGGATGGTCACCGCCATCATCGCGTAGATCGCCCATTCACTGCCGAACAGGCCGCCAACCAGCGTGGCCACGCCCGCAGCGATGAACACCCTCCCGCCGAGACGGTGCGTCTTGATCCACGAGCGCTTGCTCGTCAAGGTCCACGGTGTCCTGATCCCGGCGAACCAGTTGGGGCGAAACTTGCCCATCGCCCCTCCGAGAACGATGAACAGCACGCCGATCGACCCGGTGAGGAGCCCGGCAACGGGGACTGACTCCTCGTTGCCGATGGCCAGCGTCACCACCACGAAGGCAAAGGCCATGTAGACGGTCACCAGCACGCGGACCAGCAGGTAGGTGCCGGCGAAGCTCTGATAGTTCTGGCGGGCCGGATCGATGCGGGGCACGAAGCGGAGCAGCAGATATATGCCGAGTGTCAGCAGCGGCATCAGCAACAGTGCGACGAACTTCCCCCCATACCCGTCCACCTCACCGGCTGCATTCCAATGGATCGGTACGAGGTCCGGGATCGAGCCCCAGCGGGCCGCCGCCAGAATGAACATCCCACCTATGACAACAACCTGAAGCCACTCCCAGAAACGCTTCTGCTCAACCATCTCTCGCCTCCATCGATGCGTCTCCTCCTGACGTATGGCCCGTGTCACCACGAGGGGTCTGCTTGAACACTGACATGACAACGGCGGCAGCGTCATCAAACGCGGACATGTTGATCGAGTAGACGACCTTGTTCCGGCTCCGTTCGGAGACGATCAATCCCGCCGTCTTGAGAACGTTGAAGTGGCCGGAGAGCGTCGACTTGGCAAGCTCGAACTCCTCGGCGATCTCACCCGCGGTCATGTCGCCGCCTCGAAGGAGATCCAGGATCCGACGTCGTGTCGGGTCGGCCAGGGCTCTCAGGGTCTCGTTGATTCCCATGTCGTATCGACGCTTCTATTCGGTATTTCGCCAGCTACCGAAATAGTACCTCGGCGGAGGCCACCCAGAAACGGTCCTAGGGCTCTAGCACCCCGTCGATGGGCTCCTATGTTTGATTGAAGCAGTGCCAAGGCATGCCGGCCCGATCGCCAGTTGACGTCGGCTGCCCGCACAAGAGATTCAGGAGGGTTGAAATGAACGTCGAAGAACTTCTGGGCAGCGAGGCTGACGACCTGCTCTCCCACGAGTCCAAGTGCATTCCCAAGGAGGACCTCACGCTCCCCGGACCGGACTTCATCGACCGTGTGCTTGTCGACTCCGATCGGTCACCGCGGGTGCTCGCCGGTCTCCAGTCGATGTTCTCCCACGGACGTTCGGGTGGAACCGGCTATCTCTCGATTCTCCCGGTCGACCAAGGGATCGAGCACTCGGCCGCGGCGTCATTCGCACCCAACCCGGACTACTTCGACCCTCGCAACATCGTCGAGTTGGCCATCGCAGGCGGATGCAATGCAGTTGCCACGACAATGGGCGGCCTGGGGATCCTCGCCCGCCGATATGCCCATCGCATCCCCTTCATCGTGAAGCTGAACCACAACGAGTTGCTCACGTATCCCAATCAGTACGACCAAGTGATGTTTGGCACGCCACAACAGGCCTTCGATCTGGGAGCAGCCGGTGTGGGCGCCACCATCTACTTCGGATCGGAGGAGTCGGACAGACAACTCCAGGAAGTGTCGGTGGCCTTCGCCGAAGCCCACCGTCTCGGCATGTTCACGGTCCTCTGGTGCTATCTGCGCAACCCGGCGTTCAAGACCGCCGACGTCGACTACCACAGCTCCGCCGACCTCACAGGGCAGGCCAACCATCTCGGAGTCACGATCGAAGCCGACATCGTCAAGCAGAAGGCTCCCGACAGCAACGGGGGATTCACCGCGATCGGCTTCGGGCGGACCAGTCCGTTGGTGTACGAGCAACTCACGACCGACCACCCCATCGACCTCACCAGATGGCAGGTGGCCAACTGCTACATGGGGAGAGTCGGGCTCATCAACTCCGGTGGAGCTTCATCCGGAGCGGGCGACCTCGCTCAGGCGGTCCGGACCGCAGTGATCAACAAGCGGGCCGGTGGCATGGGCCTCATCTCCGGGCGTAAGGCATTTCAGCGGCCGAGAAGAGAAGGGGTCGAACTCCTCAACGCCATCCAGGACGTCTACCTGAATGCTGAGGTCACCATCGCCTGACCGGTCCGTTCAAGGCCCTCAGGGCAGGATCGACCTATCGGGTTTGACCGTCCGACCGGTGCGTTTCTGCAGAACTGTCTCAACCGTGAAGGCCAACAGGATCACCACCGCACCCAGGGCCAGGACAAAGGGCTCGTCCATCGCCATCCGAGCGATGAAGGCCAGCGCCGTGCCGACTGTGACAAGGAGGGCGGTGACCAGCAGCCAGCCGCGTGCTCCGGTCTCGCTTCGAAGCCTCAAGTGCCCGTATCCGACCGCGATATAGACCAGCAGCGCGGCAAGG
>JBAVPF010000300.1:0-3940 GCA_049692815.1 Acidimicrobiia bacterium | reverse complement strand
TTATAGCCCTTATCCCCGTCACGATCTCTCTGGGCAGTGACTCTCTCCAGAGCACCGGCTCGATCAACTCGAAGTAGCGATCGACGAGGCCCGGCGTCCCCCCGGCCGGCCTGGCCTTCACAAGCGCCAGCAACTCCCACGGGGCGACCCATTCCTCGTAGTAGCGGCGGAAGGAAGCCAGCGACCGGGAAAGCGGGCCGTGCTTGCCCTCCGGCCGGAGGCCGACGTCGATCTGATACGCCTCACCATGGCGATTCGGCTCGGACAGGACCCTGCCTATCTCGGTTGCCAGGTCCAGGCCCCGTTCTTTGTCACCCTCGTGGACGTACATGACATCGATATCCGAGCCGTAGGACAACTCGCGGCCTCCCCAGCGGCCCATGGCGATGACGGCGAAGGTGTCGTCCGGTGTCATGGTCATGTGGAGGGTCCCGGCCATGGCGGCGTCGGCGCTGTCCGAGAGTGAGTTGGTCGTCGTCTCGGCGGAGGCGAGCCCGAGAACGTCCCGGGCGGCAATGCGGAGCTTGCGCCGCCGGACGAAGCGTCTGATGGTTCCCACCCGGTCATCCCGGTCGGGCCGGGCGTCGATGAGCCCCACGAGCCTCTCCGTCGCATTCGCCTCGTCACGGATGTCGGCGATGAGATCCTCGTCGGCCAATCGTGGGATGAATTCCGGGATACGGTCCATCAGGTCGCCGATGAGCTTCCCGGTCCCCAGCAGTCGACAGAGACGCTCTCCGGCAACGGGATTGGTCTGGAGCAACCGGACCAGCGCCGCGTGGTCGGACGATCGCGACAGGAGGAGCCTCAGCTGGGCCAGTCCCAGGTCGGGGTCGGGAGACTGGGACAGCCAGTCGAGCATGAGCGGCAGCACCTGGTTCATGACAGCCGACCGGCGGCTGACTCCGGACATCAGGTCACCAAAGGCCCTGGTCGCGGCGCGGACGTTGTAGAAGCCGAGAGCCTCCAGACGCACCGCTGCCTGCTCCGGGTCGAGCTTGGCCGTCTCCAGGCCAACCAGGGCATCGAGAATCGGCCTGAAGTAGAGACGCTCGTGCAGATCGCGCGCACTCTCCCGTACCTCCGCCAGCCTCTGCTCGAAGTTGGTCGCGGGGTCGGCTCCGAAACCCATTGCCCGTCCCAGCCACTCCTTGTCCTCGAGGGCACTCGGGAGCTCATGCGTCTGCCTGAGCTCTCTCAGCTGGAGCCGGTGCTCGGTGTTGCGCAGGAAGCGATAGGCGTCGGCCAGCCGCTCCGCTTCCTGCGCCTCTATGTAGCCGTGGCTGGACAGAGCGGCAATGGCTTCGAGGGTGGAGGTGACCCGCAGGTCGGCATCCACCCTCCCGTGCACGAGCTGGAGTATCTGGACGGCGAACTCGATATCCCTGATCCCGCCCCGGGACCGCTTGATGTCGGACGACTTCGATTCGCTCTCGGCCCTGGTCTTGAGGGCGCGGATGCTGCGAAGCGCGTCCACGTCGAGCCCCTCCTCCCAGATGATTCGGTCGGCCATCGCCCGAAACCTCAGGCCGAGGTCGGCGTCACCGGCCGCGGGTCGTGCCTTGAGGAGGGCCTGCAGCTCCCAGGCATCACCCCACCTCGCGTAGTAGCCGGAGTAGCCCTCGAGGCTGCGAGACAACGGTCCCACCGCCCCCTCCGGGCGCAGCCCGGCGTCGACGTTCAAGGTCGGGCCGTCGAAAGTCGGAGCGGACAACGTGGAGATGAGACGGCTGGCCATGGCGACGGCGGCCAGGCGAGTCTCAGTCTCCAGACCCGGCTCGGGATCGTGAACGAAAACCAGGTCGATATCGGAGTAGTAGTTCAGCTCGCGGGCTCCCCACTTGCCCATCGCGATCACCGCGAACGAGATCTCCGGTGTGATGGGATGCCGCTCTGACACCTCGGTGGCGGCGGCGGTCAGCGCCTGGGAGACGATCACGTCCATGTGGTCCGAGAGAGCCCGGGTAGTCGTCTCGAGATCGGCCGAGCCCCCGGCGTCGGCGAGGGCGACCCGAGCCAGAGCGGACAGGACTCTCACGCTCACGCTCTCTTCGGGCCCGACGCCGGAGAGAAGCTCGGGTCTGCTCTCGACCGCCTCCGCCAGTGGTGGGCTCACCTGACGGAGTAGCTCGACGGCTGTCGCGTTGTCCTCCACGAGCACAGGCTATGACCATCGTCAATCGCAGCGTTGCGGCGTAACGTGTCCGAATGGCGCTCACCGTCGCCGGAGCACAGATCAACACCACCGTCGGTGACCTCGAAGGCAACGAGACGCTCATCGCGGAGGCGATGGACCGCGCCGCAGGGGAGGGAGCGGATGTCCTGCTGGTTCCCGAGCTGGCGATCACCGGTTACCCGCCCGAGGACCTGGTCCTGAGACGCGACTTCGTGGAAGCGAACATCGCAGTGCTGCGACGGCTGGCTCGCCGCTCGGACGCGATGACCACGGTCATCGGGTTCGTCGACTTCGCCTCGGGCCCCGGCTTTCGCTCGATCGACTCGGAGTCGCGCGCAGTGGCCAACGCCGCCGCCGTGGTCTCCGACGGTGAGATAAAGGGCGTCTACCACAAGGTCCACCTGCCCAACTACGGCGTGTTCGACGAGGATCGCTACTTCGTGGCTGGGACCGACCCCGATCGAACGTGGGAGGTGGCCGGTGTTCCCGTCGGGGTCTCGGTATGTGAGGACATCTGGCTGGCCGAGGGCCCGCCGCTCCTTCAGGCGCAACAGGGCGCCAGAATCCTCCTCAACATCAACGGGTCCCCATTCCACAGGGGCAAGGCCGGCGAGCGCGAGGAGATGCTCTCGGCACGGGCGATGGCCGCCGGGGCTTCCGTCGTGTACCTGAACCTGGTGGGCGGACAGGACGAGCTGGTGTTCGATGGGGCATCGGTGGTCATCGGGCCGGACGGGGCCCTTCTCCACCGTTCCCCGCAGTTCGAGCAGGATTTCTTCGTGGTCGACGTCCCGGTGGGCGGGGAAGCGGTCGCAGCTTCGGAGCCGGCGCCCTTGCTGGACCCGGTGGAAGAGGTGTACCGGGCCTTGACCGTTGGTTTGGCCGACTACTGCGGGAAGAACGCCTTCCGGGGTGTGGTCATTGGCCTGTCTGGAGGCATCGACTCGGCCCTGACCGCGGCCATAGCCACCGATGCCCTGGGCCCGGGCTCGGTGTGGGGGGTGGCGATGCCCTCACGGTTCTCCTCAGAGCATTCGATCGAGGATGCGGCCGTCCTCGCCGCCAATCTCGGAATCCGCTTCGACATCGTCCCGATCGACGACGTCTACGCGGCCCATCTCGACGGGCTCGGGGAAGTGTTCGCCGGAACCGAGTTCGGCGTCGCCGAGGAGAACCTCCAGGCCAGGGCGCGTGGCGCCACCCTGATGGCCATATCCAACAAGCACGGCCCGATGGTCGTGGCCACCGGCAACAAGTCCGAGCTGGCCGCCGGGTACGCCACCCTCTACGGCGACATGGTCGGCGGCTACTCGGTCCTGAAGGACGTGTTCAAGGGTCTGGTGTACGAATTGGCACGCTGGCGCAACAAGGATGGCGAGGTGATACCGCAGCGCACCATCGACAAGCCACCGTCGGCAGAGCTGCGGCCCGAACAGAAGGACTCCGATTCGCTGCCTCCCTACGAGGTGCTCGACGCGATCCTGGAGCGATACATCGAGGACGATATGGGGGTGTCCGAGATAGCGGCGGACGGCTACGACCCGTCGACGGTCGTGGAAGTGGCCCGTCTGGTAGATCGCAACGAGTACAAGCGTCGTCAGGCGGCACCGGGCGTGAAGATCACCACCAAGGCGTTCGGCCGGGACCGACGGCTCCCCATCACCAACCGCTATCGCCCCCATCTCCCGTGATCACGACGATCCTGTTCAACGGTGAGCCCTCCGACGGCCGCATCCCGGTCACCGACTCATCAGTGCTGAGAGG
>JBAVPF010000299.1:0-2886 GCA_049692815.1 Acidimicrobiia bacterium | reverse complement strand
GTCATGGGGCGCTCAGCCGGGTCGACTCAGGTGGGGGAGATAATGGAGCGTCGGGTGACGACAGTCGGCAGCAATCAGAGCATCGAAGAGTGTCTTCGACTCATGACGAAGCTCAGAGTCAGGCACCTCCCGGTAGTCGATGAAGGGCTGGTCGGCTTGATCTCCATCGGAGACGTGGGCAAGACTCTCATAACCGAGCAAGAGCGCCTCATAGGCGATCTCACGGGTTTCATCACAGGCTCGCCCCGGTAGCGAGCGGTTCGGCCTCAGCCGAGGCGTACCTCAGCGATCTCCCGGAGTGCCTTGTGGTCGATCTTCCCGGTGGGAGTCTTCGGTAGATCCTCGACGAAGTAGATCTCCTTGGGGGTCTTGTAGGGAGCAATCAATGCTCTCACATGCTCTCGCATCTCGTCGACGAGCTCCTCGGATTCTTCGAAGCCATCGCGCAACACCACGAATGCCCCGACTTTCTGACCCTGGATTTCGTCCGGTAGTCCAATCACGCCGGCGTGGATGACGGCCGCATGCTCGAGCAGCGCCTTTTCCACTTCCTCTGGTGCTATGCGGTAGCCGCGACTCTTGATCATCTCGTCGGCACGACCGACGAAGTAGTAGTAGCTGTCGTCGTCTCGATAGGCAATGTCACCGGTGTAGAACCATCCGTCGCTGAAACGAGATCGCCACTCCTCCTCTTGGCCCCGGTATCCGAGGGCGAGCGCCGGATCGTCCTCGGACAGCACCAAATGGCCGGCCTGGTCCGCCTCGTCGATGACGGTGCCGTCGTCGTCCAGCAACGCCACGATTCTTCCTGGCAGTACCTGTCCAAGTGACCCTGGCTTGTTCTCTATGCCGGGGTAGTTGGACATGTACAACCACACCTCGGTCTGACCGATCAACTCGTAGATGGTCACGCCGAAACGGCGTTCTACCTCGTCACGGGTCTCATCGTCGAGACGCTCACCTCCGGACCAGATCGCTGTCCACTTTGAGAGGTCATATCGCTCCTCGAGATCCGGGATGGCCTTGATCATCCGTAGGACGGTCGGAACGGTGGTGAACTTGGTGACGCCGAAACGGTCGATGTGCTCCACTGCAGAGGTCGGGTCGAACCTGCCTGAATACACGACTGTCTGGGCTCCTGCGTAGAGCGGGGCCAGCGTCGCCACACCCAGGACGTAGAGCCAGGCGAATTCCTGTGGCATGAAGACGACGTCCTCGGGCTGGAACCTCATCGCGACGTGGACCAAGGGGTGTAGGCCGCCTATCACCCAGCGGTGTCCGTGTTCGACACCCTTCGGGAGGCCCGTGGATCCGGATGTGTAGATGGTGAAGGCGACATCCTCTGGTTTGGTGTCTGCGGCTTCCAAATCCGTGGGCTCCGAAGCAGCGAGATCGGTGAAGCTCGGCCTCGCACCGGATGCTGTGTCCAGCAAGACCATGTCGTCGATCTTCCTTGCCGACACAACCTCGTCCGACAGGCTCTCGGTGGTGATGGCGAGTTTGGCCTCACTGTTCTCGAATACGTGATCCAGCTCGGCGGCCCGGAATTGGACGGTGGTGGGTATCGGGACCGCTCCTATCTTCATCCCGCCGAGCAGAATCGCCAGATGGGGGATCGAGTTGGGGAGACGCGTCACGAATCTGTCGCCACGGCCGATCCCCAGGGTGCCGAGGGCGTTGCCGCACTGGTTGGCCAGGGACTCGAGCTCTTCGTAGGTGACGCTGCCATCGACGTGATGGACGGCCGGTCGGCTGCCCCGTCCTTCCCGCACATGTCTGGTCAGGACTTCTTCGGTGAGGTTCACGTGAGACGGTATCTTCATGAATTCGGACGGGAGCTCCATACACACCTCTCACCAGGATGCCGGCGGCCTTTGGCGGCTTCGAATACTGCCAGTATACTAAAACGGCCGACGGCGTGTCGGCGGCCCCGGGGCGATGACCATTCTTCCCGGATTGACGGAGGTGATGGCGTGACTGCACCCAAGCGAGCCGTTGACGGTTATCAGCAGTACAACTACACGAACTTCAACGGTCATGGAGACAACCAGGCTTTTGCCGTGTTCCAGTCGCTGCTGCACGTGGGTGATCAGGCTCCGGATTTCGAGGCGATCCGCTTGGAGGACGGGGCGACGGTGCGACTCACCGATTACACGGCGGAGTCCAACGTCATCGTCGAGTTTGGAAGTTTCACCTGACCGTTTTGCCGGATGGCGGGTGCCGCCGTCGAGCAACTGGCCCAGGAGTACGAGCCAATCGGATACAAGTTCTTGTTCGTCTACACCCGCGAAGCGCATCCCGCGGAGAACTTCCCACATCACACCAGCATGGAACAGAAGATCGAACATGCCCGTGCCTTCCGGGAACGCTACGGGATCAATCGGACCATCCTCGTGGATGATCTGGAGGGGACCGCCCACCACGCCTACGGCCTGCTTCCCGATATGTGCTATCTGGTCTCGAAGGACCGTCGGAAACGTCCCAAAGGCCCGAGTGACCGACAGAATCTGATCATGTTCAAGGCGGATTGGACCGACGCGGACACCCTCCGCATGATTCTCGATTACCAACAGCGCCGGATCGCGATGAGACAGTCAAACCGCAAGGTGGGCCCCAACTACTGTGAGTTCCTGGGGTTCCGCCCCCGGCAGTGGGACAAGTTCAGGCCGCTACTCGAAGAGGAGTGTGGTCCTCAGGCCTGGGCGGATTGGCTCGAGGCGATGGAGTTCTGGAAGGAGAACCCACCCAGCCACGGGTGATCCTCAGTCCACCTCGACCGTCTTCTTGATATGCCTGAGCGTCTGATGCGCCCACTGCTTCTGCAGTTGACGGCGGATCATGTCGGGGAGAGGGAACCCGGGGTGAACCCGCACCTCGTAGTCGAGC
>JBAVPF010000298.1:0-2339 GCA_049692815.1 Acidimicrobiia bacterium | reverse complement strand
GGGTAGGCACAGTCCGTCGGAGCACCGTGAATCACTCGCCGATAACGGCGATCCACTCGTTGTTCTCCGGGATGGGAACGGTGATGATGTTTTGCGCCGAGCCGTCCTCGGCCGAGTAGGTGAGGAGACGGATCGACGCTTGTCCGGGCTCGATCAAGTCCGAGGAGACACCGACACCGAACTCGCCCCAGCACCCCGTCCCACAGGACGCCTGGACAGGCTCCTCGTGGACGACATTGCCCTCGGGATCCACCACTTGCACCGTGAGCATGGCCTCGAATGTGTTGGCCCTGCCGGAGACGATGTAGACGTGCTCGGCTTCGGTGATCGGATCGGTGAGGAAGATCAGAGCCAGATTGTCGATGAAAGTGTCCCGGTCGACCGGATCGCTCAGGTCGAGACCTTCCGTTCCGAATTGAGTGACCGGCTGTCCGTCGACCAGGAAGAGGACCGAACCGCTCTCATCGGTTGTGGATGTGAGCGTGTAGATGAGCTGGTTGAGCATGGTGAAGTCGGCCAACAACCCGCCCGCTCCGTCGAGGAACGCCTGGTTCATCTCGACCTCGACCACCCCATCCTTGGGAAGTGACGCACTCAAGACACGGACATCGGTCGGTATGGCGTTGACGAATCCGGAAGGACCGACATCGATCAAGGGCAGTACGTCGGTGAAGTTGGCCCCCGAGCCCAGCATGCCGGTGGGGTCCGGCACCTGGATCGACAATGGAATCAGCGCCGGGTTGCCCGTGAAGCTGCCCTCCGGCTCCTGGGCGACGAAAATCACGCCTTGCCACGTGTAGGGGACCGGTTGGGTCGTCGTCGAGTTCGGTGTCGTCGTGGTGGACTCCTGCTGCTGTGTCGTGCTCGTCACCGGAGCCACGGTGGTCGTGGTGGCGACCACCTCCGGGCTCGAACCGCGGAAGAACAGCAGTAGTGGGACTGCCAGGCCGATGACGATGACTGCCGCTCCGGCAAACACCAGCATCGGTCTCGGGTTTCTCTTTGTCGTCTCGCGGCGTGCCATAGGCACCTCCTCTGGAAAGGGCGGTGGCTCAGGGGTCATCGCAACCAAACGCCGGATCAGGTCTTTCAGCTTCTTCTCATCATTCATGACAGCAATTCCCCAAGTCGTCTCCGGGCGCGGGCCAGATGGCGCTTCACACTCCCCGTCGAAATCCCCATGCGCTCCGCCACCATCTCGGGAGTGAGGTCCTCCCAGTAGGTGAGGAAGATGGCGGCTCTCTGTTGGACGGAGAGCCGCTCGACTGCGCCGAGGACCTCGAAGTCGAGGTCGGCAGCTACATCAGGCACCTCGTGTCTCCCGGCCGTCTTCATCTCGCGAAGACGTCGGGAGAGGGTGCGGCGATGGTGGTCGTTGGCCACCGATAGAACGGTCTTGTACAGATACGCCCGGCGGTCGACCACGTCAGACCAGTTGCGCGACTCGAAGGCCTTCAAGCACGCATCGGTGACCACGTCCGGAGCGTCGAACGGTCCCACCAGGCCGGTGGCATACCGTGTCAGCTCCAGGCTGTAGTTGCGATAAGTCTGTTCGTTGTCCATCACGCCTCTGGCGATGATCATGCCCGTATGACGGAGCAGAACGGGTGATTGGGTGACAGCTAATTGAGCGTGGGGTCGTCCGGGTAGGTCGACACGATGGAGAGCAATCCCGACTGCCGTCGTAGGACCCTCCGCCATTGGCCTTCGTCACTGTCGAAGGGGTCGTCCGGCGACGCCTGCACGACATACCAGGAGCCGAGCGAGATCTCCGCTTCGAGCTGGTCGCTGCCCCATCCCGAGTAGCCGGAGTAGATCCGAACCGCCGGTGCCTTGTCTCCCGGTGGCGTGGACAGGTCGACGAGGCTGAGCCCGGGCACGCCGGTGGGCATACCTTCGGGTGTCAACGCCAGCCCGATTGCGACCGCCGGCTCGACCGGGCCTCCGTAGTTGATGACGGCTGTCGGCTCGATGTGGACGGCCCATTCGGGGAGATGGTCGGCCACGGGCTCTTCGGTGGGGCGGTTGAGCACGACCCCGACGCAGCCGTCTTCGTCGTGTTGGACCAGGAGGACGATGGTCCGGAAGAAGTTGGGGTCGATGAGGATCGGCGTCGCCACCAGCAGGCTCCCGGCTAGAGACTCCATCTCTCAATCGTGGCATATATCGCCCTGTGCTGCCGCCCGGCATCTTGGGGTGAGGAGGTCAGGATGGATCGGCAGCAGCTGAAGGCAACGCAGGATCCGCTCAGAATGCGTTGCCGGGATGATCCCGACACGGCCCGGATCACGCCCACGGCGACCGGCTCGCTGGGCGAGGGAATCCTCGTTCTGTGACCG
>JBAVPF010000297.1:0-9879 GCA_049692815.1 Acidimicrobiia bacterium | reverse complement strand
GGTCCCAATACTCGATACCTCATACTTGATACTGCTTCATGAAATGATCTCCACCGAGCCTCCCGCCTCCTCGATCTTCTTCCTTGCCGCGGAGCTGATGGCATGCGTCTTGACGGTCAGCTTCTTGCTCAACTCGCCCTCGGCGAGCACCTTGACACGTCCCCGGCGTCGAATGAGCCCTTGCTCCCTCAGCTTCTCCGGTGTCACTTCGCTACCGGCGCGGAAGGTGTTCAAGGTCCCGACGTTGACGATGGCGAACTCCTCCTTGTTGGGGTTGTTGAACCCCCGCAGCTTGGGGACCCGCATGGACAGAGGGGTCTGACCGCCCTCGAAGCCGGGGCGAAGGGTGTTCCTCGCCTTCAGCCCCTTCGTGCCGCGCCCGGCCGTCTTGCCCCTTCGGCCGCCCTCGCCACGCCCGACGCGGATCCTCTTCTTCTTGGATCCGGGGGCCGGGGCAAGGTGATGCAACTTCAACTGTTCGCTGTTCTCACTCATCTCAATACCTAGTGCTCGATACCGTCCTCAGGAAGCCTTCAGGCTTCCTCGACCTCCACCAGATGCCGCACACGGGCGAGCATCCCACGCACACTCGGAGTGTCTGCCTGGGTGACGGTCTGATTCATCTTTCGCAGCCCGAGGCCCTCGACCGTGGCCCGAGTCTTCGGCTTCTCGCCGATGACGCTCTTGCGCAAGGTGACCTTCAGGGTCTTCTCTTTCTTCTTCGTCGCCATCATCACCTACTTGGTCTCAGGGACCGCCCTCAGGCTCTCCGTCGTGTTGTACGCGGCGAGGAGGCCAGGAGGCGTGATGTCCTCCGCCTTCTTCCCCCGCAAACGGGCTACCACGTCGGGCCTGCGCTGGTTGAGAAGTCCGTTCATGGTGGCCTTGGCCACGTTCAGGTGCGTCGGCGAGCCAAGCGACTTGGCCAGGGCGTCCTTGATCCCCGCCGCCTCCAGGATCTGACGCACCGCCCCACCGGCGATGACGCCGGTTCCGGGTGCGGCCGGCTTGATCAGCACACGGGCCGCGTCGTGAGTGCCGGTGATCTGATGGACGATCGTCTGCCCGGCCATCGGGATGACCTGCATCGAGCGGCGGGCCTGCTCCATGCCTTTCTGGATGGCTGCGGGCACCTCCTTGGCCTTGCCATAGCCGATGCCCACTTTGCCGTTGCCGTCACCGACGACGACGAGGGCCGTGAAGCTGAAGCGACGACCACCCTTGACCACCTTGGCAACACGGTTGATTTGGATGACGCGCTCGTCGTATTGGCTCTGCTCCGAGCCGGGGCGTTGCTGTCTGGCCATTACTTCTAGAACTCCAATCCGGCTTCGCGGGCGGCATCTGCGAGGGCTTTCAGCCTTCCATGGTATTTGTATCCCCCGCGGTCGAAGACCACGGCCTTCACTCCGGCCTCTTTGGCCCGGTCGGCCACGAGGGTCCCCACCTTGGCCGCGGTGTCGACGTTGAGCCTCTCCCCACGGAGGTCAGGCTCCTGTGACGAGGCTGCGGCAACGGTCCGACCTTCCAGGTCGTCTATCACCTGGGCGTAGATGTACTTGTTGCTCCGGTACACGGCCAGCCTGGGTCTGGCAGAAGTGCCGCGCAGGTTCTTGCGAACCCTGGTGTGGCGGCGGGCCCGGGCGTCGTTTCGAGTGCCCCTCATCACTTACCTGCCTTGCCGGCCTTGCGTCGCACGTACTCCCCGACGTAGCGGATGCCCTTGCCCTTGTAAGGCTCCGGTGGCCTGACCTTGCGAATGCTGGCCGCCACCTGGCCTACCTGCTCCTTGTCGATCCCGGAGACGATGATCTTGTTCTGGTCCGGAACCTCGAAATTGATCCCATCGGGCGCCTCGACGACGACCGGATGGCTGAATCCAACCATCAGCTCGACGTCCTTGCCTTTCAGGGACGCTCTGTAGCCGACACCCTGGATCTCGAGCTCCTTGGCGAACCCGGCGGAGACACCGACGACCATGTTGTTGAGCAAAGCACGGCTGAGGCCGTGGAGGGCGCGCGACTCTCGGGAGTCGTCCGGACGCGTCACGGTGACGGCATCGTCACCCACGTCGAACGAGATGCGCTCGTGGAAGGTCCGCTCCAGCTCACCTTTCGAGCCCTTCACCTTGACCGCGCTCCCCTCGACCCGGACGTCGACACCGGCGGGAAGGTCGACCGGCTTGTTGCCCACCCGGCTCATCACCAGACCTCGCAGACGATCTCGCCACCGAGCCGGCGCTTGCGCGCCTCACGATCGGGCATGAGCCCCTTGCTCGTCGATACCACGGCAACCCCGAGTCCACCTTGGACCCGAGGAAGCTCGGTCGCGCCCCGGTAGACCCTATGGCCGGGCCGCGAAACCCGCTTGAGCCCCTCGATGACCGGGCGGCGACGCTCGGCATAGCGAAGCACCAGCTCCAGTTCACTGCGATGACCGTTGCCCGTGACCTCGAAGCGGTCGACGTAGCCCTCGTCGACGAGGATCTGGGCGATGTTCACCTTCATCTTCGAGGCGGGCATGGCAACACGCTCATGACCCACGGCCACCGCATTGCGGATGCGTGTGAGCATGTCGGCGATCGGATCGGTCACCATTGTCACCACGACGCCTTTCTGACACCGGGCAGCTCACCACGGCTGGCCAGCTCCCTGACGCAGATGCGGCACATACCGAAGTCACGTATATAGGCGCGGGGACGCCCGCACCGGCCGCAGCGGTTGTAGCCGCGCACCTTGAACTTCGGCTTCCGGTTTGCCTTGGCGATCATTGATTTCTTGGCCATAACCCTCCTCAGACGCTCGTCTCGACCCTGCGGAAGGGAAACCCGAACGCATCGAGGAGCGCCTTGCCCTGCTCGTCGTTCGTCGCAGTGGTGACGATCGTGATATTCATGCCTCTCGTCTCGGTGACCGAGTCGAAGTCGATCTCGGGAAAGATCAGTTGCTCGGAGGCCCCCACGCTGTAGTTGCCCCGGCCGTCGAAAGCTCTCGGGTTCAGCCCCCGGAAATCCCGAACCCTGGGGATGGCGACAGAGATCAGTCTGTCGAAGAACTCCCACATCCTGGTTCCACGCAGGGTCACCGACACCCCGATAGGCATCCCCTCACGCACTTTGAAGTTCGCGATCGACTTGCGCGACTTGTTGACCCGGGGCTTCTGACCCGAGATCAGAGCCAGCTCGTCGACGGCCTCGTCGATCGCCTTCTTGTTCTGGACCGCCTCGCCCAGACCCATATTGAGGACGATCTTCTCGAGAGTGGGGACCTCCATCGGGTTGTCCAACCCGAGCTGTTCCTTCAGATTGGCGTGGATCTCCTCGTCGTATCTGACCTTGAGACGGGGTTTCGCGGTCACAGGTCACCTCCGCACTTCACGCAGACCCGATGCTTCCTGCCGCGGTCGTCGACACGGTGCCCGATACGGGTGGGACCACAGTCGTCACAGACGATCATCACGTTGGAGGCATCGATGGGCATGTCCTTGTCGATGATCCCGCCTTGCATCGTCTGGCCAGTGGGCTTGGTGTGCCGCTTTGCGGTGTTGACACCTTCCACCTGGATCCTGTTCTTCGAGGGCAGGACGCGTGTGATCTTGGATTCCTTGCCGGTGTCCTTCCCGGCAATGACCATCACGGTGTCACCTTTCTTCAGTTTCATATCAGGCTCACTTCGCTCGCCAGTACTGGGTACTGGGTACTAGGTACTGGGTACTGAAACCTCCAACAAGACGTCCGGTGGGAGCCGTGGCCGCCGACCGACCGGCGTCTGTTTCCCTGGGAATCTGAGACATCGGCGCGCCACTGAGGGTGGACCCCCCGCCACGCGAGAGGTCGCAACGCGAGGAGGCAATCGGGAAAAGTCGGCCGACCATATTCACAGCACCTCTGGGGCTAGGGAGACGATTCTCATGAATCGCTCGTCACGTAGCTCACGGGCCACGGGACCGAAGATGCGGGTGCCCCGGGGCTGGCGGTTGTTGTCGATGATCACGCATGCGTTGTCGTCGAATCGGATGTAGCTGCCGTCGGGTCGCCGCGACTCCTTCTTGGTGCGTACGACCACGGCCCGGACGACCTCGCCCTTCTTGACCGACCCGCCCGGAGTTGCCTCCTTGACGGTGCCGACGATGACGTCACCCACGCCCGCATAGCGGCGCGACGAGCCTCCAAGCACGCGAATGCACAGCAACTCGCGGGCGCCGGTGTTGTCCGCCACCTTGAGACGTGACTCCTGCTGGATCATCGGGCACGCTCCAGGACCTCGACGACACGCCACCTCTTCTGCTTGGAGAGGGGGCGCGTCTCCATAATCCTCACGGTGTCCCCGACGTGGGCCTCATTGGCTTCGTCATGGGCGTGGAACTTGGAGACCCGACGCACGACCTTGTCGTATCGGGGGTGTGCCGCGGAGGCCGGCACCTCGACAGTGACCGTCTTGTCGCGGCTGTCCGAGACGACGACGCCGACACGTACCTTGCGGTTCTTCCTGGTCTGACTGTCAGTCATCACTCACTCTCCACTTCATCCCTGTCGGGAGCTCCAGCTGGAACTCCAACCTCTTCCGCCTCAGCGGAAGAGGCGAGCTCCCGCTCCCGCATCACGGTCAGGATCCGAGCGATCTCCTTCTTGACGATCTTGAGCCGCGCCGTGTTGTCGAGCTGATTGGTCGCGACCTGGAACCGGAGGTTGAATCGCTCCTCTTTCGCCTCGATGAGGGCCTCGGCCAGTTCCTGGTCGGTCATCTCGCGAAGGTCGATAACGCTCATATCTCCTCCCTGGTGATGACGCGGGTCTTCACGGGGAGCTTGTGGCCGGCCTTTCGCATCGCCTCACGGGCGAGGTCTTCGGGCACACCGGCCAACTCGAACATGACGCGGCCCGGCTTCACAACCGAGACCCAGAACTCCGGATTGCCTTTTCCTGAGCCCATGCGGGTCTCCGCAGGCTTCTGAGTCACCGGCTTGTCGGGGAATATGGTGATCCAGACCTTCCCACCACGTTTGACGGCACGCGTGATGGCAACGCGGGCCGATTCGATCTGCCGGGCGGTGATCCACCCGGCTTCCAGGGCCTGCAGCCCGTACTCGCCGAAGTTGACCTGCGTTCCGCCCTTGGCCACGCCCGTGCGGCGCCCGCGATGAACCTTGCGGTGCTTGGTCCGCTTGGGCATCAACATCTAGGGCCTCGCTTGGCTCGGCCGTTTGGAGTACGACGGATGAGGTATGAGGTATGAGGCAACGCCGAAGGCGTTTCCGGCAGGTCTTGATACCTGGTACCTGGTACTTGATGCTTTCTCATTCTTCTTCTGACTTTGCGTCCTTGTCGACGGCGGTGGCCTCGGCGGCCTCACCCGGCTCCACGTCGGCGTCTTCACGAGCACTCTCGTATTGGACCTGTGCCTCGGCGGCAGTGGGACGACGTCCTCCGCCGGCCTCGATCAGACGCCGACCGCCTTCCTTCTGACCGGTCTCTACGACCGGTCGCTTGCCACCTCCGGCCTCGATGAGCCGTGGCTTGGCCTCGACTCCCGCTGCCTCCTCGGCGCGGGACTTGAGGCTCTTCTGTGTCCGTCGGGCAGGTCCACCGGTGGCCAGGTCGGCCTCTGCGGCGATCCGGTCACCTGATACGGCGCCGCTCTCGACCACTTCTCCGCGATAGACCCACACTTTCACACCGATGGCGCCAACCGTGGTTCTGGCGGTCGCCGTGCCGAAGTCGATGTCCGCACGCAGGGTGTGCAGAGGGACGCGACCCTCGCGGTACCACTCGCGTCGACCCATGTCTGCACCGCCGAGACGGCCCTTGCACTCGACGCGCACACCTTCAGCTCCTGCCTTGAGGGCCGAGGCCACCGCTCGCTTCATTGCGCGGCGGAAAGCGATCCGGTTCTCCAGCTGGTCGGCGATCCCCCGCGCCAGGAGGGCGGCGTCGAGATCGGGGTCCTTCACCTCGTTTATGTTCAGCTTGACCCTGCCGTGAGTCATCTTCTCGAGCCCCTCACGGAGCCTCTCGGCCTCCGAGCCTTTGCGTCCGATGACGACACCTGGCCGCGCCGTGTGGATGTCGACGATCAGCCGGTCGCGTGTGCGCTCTATGTCGATCCGAGAGACGGCACCACGCACCAGCTCGTCGCGAAGCCACTCGCGAATCTTCCAATCCTCATTCACGAAGTCGACGTAGTCCTTCGTTGAGAACCACTTCGACTTCCAGTCAGTGGCGACACCCAGCCTGAATGAATAGGGGTGTGTCTTCTGACCCATCAGCTCACCTCCTCATTCAGGTCCGACACCACGATCGTGATGTGGCTCGTCCTCTTGTTGATCCGGGTTGCCCGGCCCCTCGCCCTCGGCTTGAACCTGCGAAGGGTCGGCCCCTCGTCGGCGTATGCCTCGGCAACGACGAGATCCTCGGCATCCAGGGCATGGTTGTGCTCGGCGTTGGCCACGGCAGATCGCAGTGTCTTGGCGATCGGCGTGGAGGCAGCCCTGTTGGTGAGGCGGAGCACGTGCTCTGCCTCTTCGACCGGGAGCCCTCGGACCAGGTCGAGCACCCTGCGCACCTTGTACGGAGACTGTCTCACGAAGCGGTTGTGTGCCGAGACCTTCATCGTCGCACCGCCGATTTCTCGGCGTGCCCGCGGAATGTGCGCGTCGGTGCGAACTCTCCGAGCTTGTGCCCGACCATCGACTCTGTGATGTAGACGGGGACGTGCTTGCGACCGTCGTGGACCGCGATGGTGTGACCGATCATCTCGGGGATGATCGTGGAGCGCCGCGACCAGGTCCTGATCACGCGCTTCTGCCCACTTCGATTGAGCTCGTCGACCTTGTTTGCGATGTGCTCGTCGACGAATGGGCCTTTCTTGAGTGAGCGCGCCATCAGCGCCTGCCTTTCTTGGTGCGAGCACGGACTGCAGAAGCACAGCTTCTGCCACGCGCCGTGTGAAAACGGGAGGTCGCGCTCATCGTCGACCCTTCTTGGTTCGGCGGCGCACGATGTACTTGTCGGAAGCCTTCTTCTTCGACCGGGTGCGCGCCTCGGGCTTTCCCCATGGGCTCACCGGGTGCCGGCCGCCGGAAGACTTCCCTTCGCCTCCACCCAGTGGATGGTCGACGGGGTTCATGGCGACGCCGCGCGTTTGGGGCCTCACGCCCTTCCAGCGGTTGCGGCCCGCCTTGCCGATCTTGACCAGCTCGGCCTCGGTGTTGCCCACCTGACCGATCGTGGCCCGGCAGTCGAGCGGCACCTGCCGCATCTCCCCCGAGGGAAGCCTGAGCAGGGCCAGATCGCCCTCCTTGGACATGAGCTGGACAGCTGAGCCGGCGGACCTGGCCATCTTGGCGCCGCCACCGGGGCGCATCTCGATGGCGTGGACCATCGTCCCCGCCGGGACGTTGCGCAGGGGCATGGCATTCCCGGGACGGATGTCCGCACCCGAGCCGGATTGCAGGCGGTCGTCGACCTTCACCCCGACCGGGGCGAGGACGTAACGCTTCTCACCGTCGGCATAGTGGAGCAACGCGATTCGGGCATTGCGGTTGGGGTCGTACTGGATCGAGGCGACCCGGGCCGGAATGCCGTCCTTGTCTCGCTTGAAGTCGATGATGCGGTAGCGCTGCTTGTGCCCCCCGCCACGATGACGTGAAGTCACCCGGCCGTTGGTGTTGCGCCCGCCCGTCTTCGACTTCTTGGCGACCAACGACTTCTCCGGCTTCGAGTCTGTGATCTCGGCGAAGTCGGAGACCGTCTGGAAGCGACGCCCGGGAGATGTCGGCTTTCTCTTCTTGATGGCCATGCTCAGACTCCGAACAGATCGATCGAGTCACCCGGGGCGAGAGTGACGACGGCACGCTTGACGTTCTTACGCCGACCGAGCTTGTACCCGGTCCGCTTGGTCTTGCCCCTGCGGTTCATCGTGTTGACCCGGAGGACCCTGACGTCGAAGACTGCTTCGATTGCGTCCTTGATCTGACCCTTGTTGGAACGTGGGTCGACTTCAAAGGTGTACGTGTTGTTCTTCTCGATGAGGTCGTAAGACTTCTCCGAGACCACCGGCGCCAAAATGATGTCATGAGCCGTCTTCATTCGTCATCACCTTCCTTCACGAAGTCGGTGTCGCTCATCTCGTAGGAGCTGGAGCGACCCACCGAGCCCACGGTGTGGGAGGTGAAGACCACCTGGTCCGACCAGAGGACGTCGTATGCGGTGAGGTGTCCGGGCTCGACGACCCTCACATCGGGGAGATTCCGAAACGACTTGCCTGCCGAACCGTCGAGTTGTGTGAGAACGAGGAGTGTCTTGCCACCGGCGCCCATGGCCTCGAGCAGGGCTACGGCCTGCTTCGTCTTGGGTGACGCCCAGTCGATGTCATCCACGACCTTGACCGCCGACTCGGCAGCCCGCGCCGAGAGAGCACTACGCAGGGCGAGGCGCTTCATCTTCTTGGGTGTCCGCTGGGCGTAGTCGCGAGGCTGCGGGCCATGGGCGACACCACCACCCGTCCACTGGGGAGAGCGTATCGAACCGTGACGGGCCCGGCCGAGGCCCTTTTGACGCCACGGCTTCCTGCCTCCGCCCCGAACCTGTCCCCGATTCTTGGTAGCCGCGGTGCCGGCGCGCGCAGCGGCGAGCTGTGCAGTGACCACCTGATGGAGGACGTCGAGGTTCGGCTCGATACCGAACACTTCCTCGTCGAGCTTGACGTCGCCGTTGGGGGCGCCATCGGCCTTGAAGAGAGAAGCTTTCACCTCAGCCATGAGCCTTCACCGCCTCCCTCACCAGGACAACCGAGCCCCTTGGCCCGGGAACGGAGCCATTGAGCAGCAGCAGACCGCGCTCAGCGTCGACGCCGGCAACCTCGAGATTGAGCGTGGTGACCTTGTCACCGCCCATGCGACCTGCCATGCGCATTCCCTTGAAGACGCGAGCCGGTGTGGCACAGGCGCCGATCGATCCGGGAGCGCGGTGCTTCTTGTGATTGCCGTGCGAGGCACCCTGGCCGCTGAAATTGTGTCTCTTCATTACACCACTGAAGCCTTTGCCCTTGGAGACACCGCTGACGTCGGCCTTGGTGCCGACCTCGAACAGCTCCTCGACCTTGATCTCCTGACCGAGCTTGAACTCGGCCGGATCGGTGACTCTCACCTCGATGAGATGCTCTCCGGGCGCGACACCGGCCTTGGCGTAGTGACCGGCGGTCGGCTTGTTGGCCTGCTTGACGTCGCCGTAAGAGATCTGGATGGCGTTGTAGCCGTCCTTGGCGACGGTCTTCACCTGGACCACTCTCACCGGGCCCGCTTTGACCACCGTCACCGGGATCGCCCTGGCGGCATCGTCGAAGATCTGGGTCATGCCGAGCTTCGTCCCGAGGATTGCGTTGAGAGAGCCCATCAGCGGCACTCGCTTCGCTCGTGCGTACCTGGTACTTGGTACCTGGTACTTGGTACGTACTCAGTACTGAGTACCTGGTACCCGGTACTGAGCGTTTGTCGCAGACAAACGCTCATAGCTTTATCTAGACTTCCACTCCGGCGGGCAGCTCGAGACGCATCAGCGAGTCGACCGTCTTCGGTGTCGGCTCGAGGATGTCGATGAGGCGCTTGTGGATCCGCATCTCGAAGTGCTCTCGCGAGTCCTTGTGCACGTGCGGGCCACGCACCACGCAGTAGCGGTGAATCTCTGTCGGGAGCGGCACCGGTCCCCTGATCTTGGCTTGGGTGCGCAACACCGTCTCGGTGATCTTCTTCGAGGACTCGTCGACCACGTTGTGGTCGTACGCCTTCAGCCTGATGCGAATCTTCTGCTCAGCCATCAGGAATCTCCGATTCCTGATGGCGTACCAAGTACTGAGTACTGGGTACTGGGTACGTACTCAGTAC
>JBAVPF010000296.1:0-2140 GCA_049692815.1 Acidimicrobiia bacterium | reverse complement strand
AGGATCGGCGAGGCCGCGTTCGAGGTGTTGGATCCGAGGGCGACCATGTCCGGGCCGCTGTCGAGGATTCCGTCGTTGATACCCCGGAGCAGGAGTGGTATCTCGCCGGGGGTTGCCGGGCTGGACGTCAGAATGACTTTGGAAGCTCCACTGTCGAGATGCCCCTGGAGCGACTCGTGAGAGCGGTAACGGCTGGTGGTGTCGAGGACGATGTCGACGTCGAACTCGCCCCACGACGTGTCCGCAGGTGTTCTGGCAGCCGAGAACGAGACGGTCTTCTCTCCATAGTGGAGATGTCCGTCGGCGTACTCGACGGGGACGGGGAAGCGCCCGTAGATCGAGTCGTACTTGAGAAGATAGGTGAGGGCAGCCGGGTCGGCGATGTCGTCGATGGCGACGACATCGAGATCGTCTCGATCATGCAGCAGCCGAAACACGTTCCGGCCGATTCTCCCGAAGCCCATCAGACCGATTCGGGAAGCTGTCATTGGTCTCCTTTGATCACACGCGAAGTTAGGCGCGAACCCCTGGAATCCGAAAACCGGCTCGGTTACGTTCGGACGGGGGAGAGATGCTCATTACCTTCGCAATTGCAGCGGTTTGCCTGAGCCCGCCGGTCCCGGGTCCGGTGGTGACACCGTATGCGCCGGTCGGGGCATACGGAGGTCACTGGGGAGTCGATTTCGCCTCCTCCGTCGGAGACCACGTCCGATCACCGGCCAGCGGGACGGTCACGTTCGCCGGCTCGGTGGCCGGGATGCGGACGGTGACACTCGAGCCGGTCGCAGGCTTCAAGGTGTCGGTGTCCTACCTTTCGGGGATCGATGTCACGGTCGGATCACACGTCGACCGGGGTGACACCCTTGGCCTGGCCGGCGCCCCGCACGGCCGACCAGGGGTGCACCTGTCGACTCGTGTCGCTGGCGGCTACGTGGACCCGATGAGTCACATGGGCTGTCAAGCCACCGACATAACGCGGGCGTTACGGCTGGTGACACCCCCACGGCCCTATCCTCGCACTCGTGCGAACCGGAATCCTGGGCGGGACCTTCGACCCGATTCACATCGCCCACCTCCACACGGCCGAGTGCGCGTTGCACCAGCTCGGGTTGGACCGCGTGCTCGTCATCCCCGCCGGTGATCCCTGGCAGAAGTCGGGGCGCTGGATCTCTGCCGGGTCTCATCGGCTGGAGATGTGCCGTCTCGCCGTGGCGGGTGCCGACGGCATCCAGGTGGACACCCGCGAGGTGGAACGGGACGGCCCGACTTTCACAATCGACACTCTGGCCACGTTCCCCGAGGACGAGGAGATATTCGTCGTGTTGGGTGCCGACAGTGCAGCCGGATTCGCGAGCTGGCATCGATGGCGGGATGTGCTGGACCGGGCGACGGTTGCCATTGCCCCACGTCCCGGATCCCCCCGGCCCGACATCGAAGGAGCGGTCGACGTCGAGATGGGGATGCTCGAGATCAGCGGGACCGGCATCAGGGAGAGGGCTCGAAATGGGCTGCCGTATCGGTATCTGGTCACCGAGCCGGTCCATGAGTACATCAGGTCACATGGCCTGTACACGGACGCGCCGGATGGCGATATGGTTGGGGATCTGAACGAGTTGGAGGATTCGTCGTAGAGCAGAGTGTCGAGATGGCCAAGATGGCGGCTGACGCCATCTTTGACAAGAACGGGGTCGACATCGTCCTGCTGGACGTGGGGGATTCTTTCTTCCTCTCCGATGTGTTCGTGATCGCCACCGGTTCTTCACGCACCAACGTCCAGGCCCTGGCGGACCATGTCGAGGAGAAGATCGGCCAGAGTCACGGGGTCAAGCCTCTTCGTGTCGAAGGGCGCAGCGAGGGCGAGTGGGTCCTGGTCGACTATGGGGACATCATCGTCCATCTCTTCCAGGCTGGGCCCAGGGACTACTACTCGCTGGAGCGTCTATGGGGTGACGCGGGACGCATCAGGTGGGAAGAGCCCGTTCCAACGCGCTCCGAAGAGTCCGGCGCCTCCTAGGTCACCGTCAGCCTGACGATCGGCCGGGTGTCGTTCCGACGGATCACCTCCACGAAACCTTGGCTGTGGAACATCCCCAACGTGCCGGTGAAGTAGTCGACGGCCGACGATCGCTCCCCGTCGACG
>JBAVPF010000295.1:0-1967 GCA_049692815.1 Acidimicrobiia bacterium | reverse complement strand
AACAAGTCGGGCCACATCGCATATCTGAGACGAAGGAGGGAGTTGTTCGAGAAGAGCGAGCTCCCGACCAGTGCCGCCTGGTGGGTCCCGGTGGGGGCCGAGCCCGACGTGGGCGACGCCTACAGGCGGGTGATCCACCTCCAGGAGCACGGGCCCACCGAGACCGCGTTCACCATCAGCCGTCCGTGGCCGCGGCCCGCGCCCTGACGAGGGTGTCCTTGGCGTAGAGGATCTCGCCGTCGACCTCCACGGGGCGTTCGACGACCCCGGCCTCCACCACCCGGAGACCTTCCAGCCACTCCAGCATCAGGTTGAGATCCCAGAGCCGCTCCGGCACCTGCGGCCCTCCGACGCCCTCGTCGAGGTTGGAGATGTCGTGGCCGACCATGAACAGCTCACCGCCCGACTCGAGCCAACCGCCCGCCTTCCTGACCAATTCGGACAGCGGGTCGGCCTCCACCTGTAGATAGGCGATCAACACCAGATCGAACAGACGCCGTGGGTCCCACGTGAACACGTCCGACTGGACGAAGTTCACCCTGTCCGACAACGACCGCCCCCTCTCGATGGCGACGGCGGAGAAGTCGACCGCGGTCATCTCCCATCCCTGGTCGGCCAGCCAGATGGCATTCCTGCCTTCCCCGCAGGCAACGTCGACGCCGGTGCCGGGCGCGGCATCGCGAAGACGGCTCTCGACGAAGGTGTTCGGCATGCGCGACCAGAGCATCTCCTTGGATTCGTATCTCTGATCCCAACCGGAGGAGTCCACGTCTAGCCGAACTCTATTCCCTGGGCTAGAGGCAGATCCTCGCCCCAATTGATGGTCGTCGTCTGGCGGCGCATGTATGCCTTCCAGGCATCGGAGCCGGCCTCACGGCCCCCGCCTGTCTCCTTCTCCCCGCCGAAGGCCCCGCCGATCTCGGCGCCCGAGGTGCCGATGTTCACGTTGGCTATCCCACAGTCGGAGCCGGTTGCGCTGAGGAACCGCTCCGCGTTCTTCAGGGAATCGGTGAAGATGGCCGAGGAGAGACCCTGAGTCACCCCGTTCTGGATTGCGATGGCCTCTTCGAGGGTGTCGAACTCGATCACCCACAAGATGGGAGCGAAGGTTTCCTGCTGTGTGATGGAGGCCGCCTTGGGGACCTTGACGATCGTGGGCTCCACGAAGTAGCCGTCACCTTCGATTCGCTTGCCTCCGGTGACGACTTCGCCACCCTGCTCGCGGGCGACATCGATCGACATCATCATCGCCTCGATAGCCGTCTCCGACACGACCGGCCCCATCAGGGTTCCGGGTTCGAGCGGATCCCCGATCTTCACCTGCCGGTAGGCCTCGACCAGACGGTTCACCACTTTGTCCGAGACGGCGTGATGGACGAGCAGGCGCCGCAGTGTCGTGCACCGTTGCCCGGCGGTGCCGACGGCCGAGAACAGTGCCGCCCGCACTGCCAGGTCGAGGTCGGCGTCATCCATGACAATGACCGCGTTGTTACCTCCCAGCTCGAGGATGGTGCGGCCCATCCGCTGCGCCACCGCAGGCCCGACAATGCGCCCCATGGCACACGAGCCCGTCGCCGACACCAGTGGCACCCGAGAGTCTGCGGTCATCGCGCTGCCGACCGTGGCGCCGTCGCCGACGGCGAGGTTGAAGACGCCCTCGAAGCCCGAGCCGTCCATGACCTGCTGGGCGATCTTGGTGACCGCGATCGCAGTGAGAGGAGTCGCCTCCGACGGCTTCCAGATGAGGGTGTCGCCGCATACCGAGGCGATCGCCGCGTTCCACGACCAGACGGCCACCGGGAAGTTGAAGGCAGTGATGATCCCGACCGGGCCCAACGGGTGCCACTGCTCGTACATCCTGTGGTTGGGACGCTCAGAGGCCATGGTCTTGCCGTAGAGCTGGCGGGAGAGACCGACGGCGAAGTCGCATATGTCGATCATCTCCTGGACTTCACCCACCCCTTCGG
>JBAVPF010000294.1:0-2726 GCA_049692815.1 Acidimicrobiia bacterium | reverse complement strand
GCTCTCCAATGTCGAGCGAGCAGTCGAGCAAGGCTCTCACGGCGAAGACGTTTGTGTCCCTATCGGGTGGGTCGCATCCGTCGGGGAGCCGATAGGCGAGAAATGCCCCGAGCCGTTCCGCCACGTCGAGGTCGTCCCATTGGCCGGGTGGCTCCAGCAGCTGGCCTCGCGTGGCCGTGCCGTGATCACCGCTGATGACCACGGCCGTGGTCGGCGGCACGACGTTGAGGATGTCGAGGACCATTCGGTCGACACAGGCCAACTGCTCGGCGATGTGCTCGGGGTCGTCACCCCTTTGACTCTCCGGGAGGACGTTGCATCGATCGTCGACGACACGGGGTGGGTGGGGCAGGAGGAGGTGGGCATAGACGAAGTCGTGTGCCCCGTCCCCGAAGACGTCGAGCCCTTCGAGGGAGTCCACGGTATGGGACGACCACAAGACGAGTTGGGAGCCCCAACGATCGGCCATGACGTCCCAGATGGGGCTTGGCCTCAGCATGGTCCACAGGGCCTCGTCGGCGAATGGGCCCGGCACACAACGATCGGCCAACCAGCATTCGTCTCCGTCCCACCCGCTCTCCACATCCACATACTCGAAGCCGGCGCTGCGAAAGGCTTCGACTGCGAGGCTCGAGCCCCTGGTGATCTCGTATACGGGTCTTCGATTGCGCCAAACCTCGTCCGAGGTCAGATCGACGACCTGTCCTCCCTCCAGCATTGAGGGTATGGCAAGTGCGGTGAACGTGTTGTGAGACCAGGAGACGCTCGGCGTGGCGAAGCCTCGACTCTGCAGCTCTCGCAGGAAGGGGCGGTTGTCGTGGCCGAACCAGTCACTGGCCACGGTCTCCATCGGGTATCCGTCCAGGATGAGAAGAAGGGCATCCTCGACCTTGCCCGACGGAACGGGGGACCCCGGCTCTCGCGCCTCGATCACCGGGAACCCTGTGTGTTCCCTGACGTGAGCAAGGATGACCTGGCCGAGGGGGGCGATGACCGTTACGACCGCGACGATCCCAACCACTCTCGGGGCGGTGACGTCGGCGAGGAACAGCCAGCCCGCCAGCGACGCCAGTGCGAGAACCGCGACGGTGAGGAACGGGGCAGGCTCGTCCAGCAGTCTCCAGTTGAAGAGGAGGAACAGACCCCAGCTCATGAGAATCGCCACGGTGAAGACGCGACCCGTGACGAGGGAGACTGCGATGAGTAGCAATGCCGTGACCGCGACCGCCCCGAGAACGAGAAGAAAGAGCCGCTGCGGTGAGGCCAGATCCCAGGCGTTGTCAGCCCAAAATGTGAGCGGCCGGTAGAGCAGGGCGCAGGCTGTCAGAGCGGTACCCCAACCGAGCTGGGCACGACGGTCGGCTCGTGGGATCGATGACGCCGCCATGAGTGAAGAGTCTTCGGAGCTCGTCACATGTGCTCGTATGCCCGTCGCCCCCAGATCGGAAACCGACTGCTGAGTCCTCCCCACCCTCGTTCATCATACGGACGGAAGCCCGACGCGCCACCCTGGTAAATCTGTCCCCTGCCACCGGTACTCTGGACATCGTGCCCCGATTCGAGGTCATCTCCGATTTTCAGCCCGCCGGTGATCAGCCCAAGGCGATCGACGCGCTCGCCGAGGGTTTGCTGCGGGGAGATCGGTTCCAGACCCTGCTCGGCATCACCGGATCAGGGAAATCGGCCACGATCGCCTGGACGATCGAGAAGGTTCAGAAGCCGACGCTCGTGCTGGCGCCAAACAAGGCCCTGGGAGCACAGTTGGCCAACGAGTTTCGCCAGTTCTTCCCCAACAACCGTGTCGAGTACTTCGTCTCCTACTACGACTACTACCAGCCCGAGGCGTACATCCCTCAGACCGACACCTTCATCGAGAAAGACGCCACCATCAACGATGAGATCGACCGGCTGCGGCACGCGGCGACTGCAGGGCTGCTGGTGCGTGACGACGTGATCATCGTGGCCTCGGTCTCGGCGATATACGGTCTGGGGTCTCCCGAGCAATATGAGGGTCAGCTGCTGCGGTTGGTCCAGGGTGTCGAGTATCCAATGGGCGAGGCGATCAAGCGATTGGTCGACATCCAGTACGAGCGAAACGAGGTCAACCTCATCAGGGGCAAGTTCCGGGTGCGCGGTGACACCCTGGAGGTGTTCCCCTCGTATGAGGAGACCATCGTTCGGGTCCAGTTCTGGGGCGACGAGGTCGAGCGCATCCTGCGACTCAATCCGGTCACGGGCGAGGTCGTGGAGGAGCTGACGGAGTTGTTCGTGTTCCCCGCCACCCACTACGTGACCGAGCGGGAGCGAATGCTCAAGGCGATCGCCTCCATCGAGGACGAGCTAGCCGAGAACCTGGCGAAGCTGGAGAAGCAGGGGAAGATGCTCGAGGCGCAGCGTCTCCGAATGCGGACCAACTACGACCTGGAGATGATGCGGGAGGTCGGTTTCTGCTCCGGTATCGAGAATTACTCACGTCACCTGGACGGTCGTGAGCCGGGGGAGGCCCCGTACACCCTCCTCGACTATTTCCCCGACGATTACCTGACGATCATCGACGAGTCGCACGTCACCGTGCCCCAGATTGGCGGCCAGTACGAGGGCGATAGGTCCCGGAAGGACGTTCTCGTCGAGCACGGCTTCCGTCTCCCATCCGCAAAGGACAACCGTCCCCTGCGTTTCGACGAATGGCTGGACAAGGCCAACCAGGTGATCTTCCTCTCCGCCAC
>JBAVPF010000293.1:0-10320 GCA_049692815.1 Acidimicrobiia bacterium | reverse complement strand
GTGGCGCACCGGCCGATATAGCGCCCATGACCTTCACCATGCGCCGGCCGCCCGGTTCTCAGCCGGGCCGTCTTGAAAAGACCTGGCGAAAGGAGCCTCCCGTGGTCGTCGGAGATTCCGAGTAGTTGGTCAGTGGTCATACGAGGGTCGAGCGCCCCGGAACCTAAAGAGAACTGGCACCGACGCACTCCTCTCGACCGCACCTGGCTCAGTCACTCGAGACTGTCGTTCGTTCGCCGACCAGATACCAAGTGGGCATGGTGCCTATGCCCTTGATGTCCAATGCCCCGCGGAGTTGGCAGTCGAAACGATCTCCGATCAGCCGATAGGTCGACTCCGACAATTGGATCCTCCCTGGTTCGGCCGACGATTCCATACGGCTGGCAGTGTTAACCGTGTCTCCCCAGATGTCGTACTGGAACTTGGAGGTTCCGACCACCCCGGCCACGAGCGGACCGGAGCTGATCCCGAACCGGAAGTCGACGCCCTCCACACCGCTCACGAACTCCCTCATCGCCAGCGCGCCTCGCGCCATGCGTTCGGCATGATCGTCGAGCTGCTTCGGCACGCCGGATGCGGCCATGAAGGCGTCCCCGATCGTCCGGATCTTCTCGATGGCGTGCCTCTCGGCGATGGCGTCGAAGGCGGTGAAGATCTCGTTCAGCCTCGACACCAGCACATCGGGCTCCGAATCCTGGGCAAGTCCTGTGAAACCGACCATGTCGGCGAATAGGACCGATGCGCTCTGGAAGAGCCTCGCCTCCGTCTTCCCATCCCGTTTCAGATCGCTCGCCACCTCATCGGGAAGGATGTTTCGGAGCAGGTCCTCGGACCTCTCCCGCTCCTCCGACAATTCGCTCTGGATTCGATCTCTCTGTCCCACGAAGTAGTTGAGCATCATGAAGGCGATGCCCGAGACGGCGAGAACGTTCAATAGGAAGAAGAGGCCGACGGCAGTGGTCCCCAGGTTGTTGTCGATGTCCATGGTGGGCTGGAGTAGGAGACTCACGACCAAAAGCAGGCCGTAGGCGATCATGTAGCGGACCGCCTCCCGGCGTCCCTGCATGACCAGAGCACCGAGGGGGGCGAGCACCGCCCACAGGATCACCGCTGATGCCCCCACGAATCCGCCCAGGGCCAGTTGCAGCAGAAAGGGCAGTACCAGATAGAAGCCGAGTTGTGTCGCCCTGAACCAGCGGTAGCGCTTTGTCCTGGCGAACACACTCAGATTGACTGCGGTGAGCACCGCGAAACCGCCGGGGATCAATGCAGCCAGAGGCTCATCGAGTACCAGGTAGACCGCCCCCCAGATTGCCGCAGCCACCGTGATGAGACCGGACGCTCCCACCAGCATCCGTTTCTGCAATGCCAGGTCTTCGCTATCGGTTGCCACCGACCCGATATCCAGAACAGAAGAGAAGGACGATGCCACGACTTCGAAATGTACCCGCAGCACCCGGTCGCTCCGCCGCCAACGCTCTTGTCACCGCGCCCGGCCCAATCAAGGATGACCGGCCGGTCCGGCCCTCCTCCCGCAAGACCTTCGGGTTGGTACTCCTCTTCGGTTCCTATTCTGGGTTGGTGAGCGCCAGCCCCGACCTATCGGGCAGCATCCGGGACGAGCGAACGAATCTTGATGACTGGCGTGGCGTCGGCGAGATGATCGCTATCACCACCGAACAGGTTGCCGCCCCGGTTGAAGGCATGCACATGGCCATTCTCGATCGCTGGTTTGGCATGGCTGGGCCGACGTTCGCGCCCGTGCGGCGTCTGGTTGGTGGACTGACCTCCTCGGTGTACAAGACGGTTCGCCTTGGGGGTTGGGCTGTCGGCTCGGCCATCTCGATCGCATCAGAAATGGCCAGTGGCTACGGGTTCTTGCCTCCCATCTGGGAAACCCCGAGGGGGAGATACGTCCAGTCGATATTCAACGGTGTGCTGGGCGACAGGCTGGAGGATGAAGAGAGCCCTTTGCGTATCGAACTCGGCTTGCGTGACCGAGACGGGAGTCCCATATCGACCTCTCGGACATCGCTGAGTCGAGCCTTCCCAAATCCCACCGGGCGTTTGGTCGTATTGCTGCATGGACTTGGCGAAACCGAACGATGCTGGCTATCCGACCACAGCCCGACGTTGAGTGAAGGTCTGGAAGCTGACGGCTTCTCCGTACTTCGGCCGCGTTACAACACCGGTCGGGCAGTTACGGACAACGGCTCAACCTTGGCCGAGCTCCTCGAAACGGTCGAGCTGGAGTGGCCGGTCCCGGTTGAGGAGTTTGCTCTGATTGGCCATTCGATGGGCGGTCTGGTTGCTCAAAGTACCGTTGAAGCCGCTCGGTCCTCCGGACACCGATGGGCCGACCTGACAACGCATCTCGTCGCCATTGGTACGCCGCATCTCGGGTCACCCATCGAGAAGGGCGTCGAAGCAATCAGCAAGACCCTCACACTCTTCAAAGAGACCCGCCCTCTCGCCGCGTTCTTGGAGGGAAGGAGCATCGGGATCAAGGATCTTCGCCATGGATCCGACAATCGGCCCCAAGGAGTGCAATACCACGTAGTCGCGGGTGCCGTCACGACGGAACCTGCTCATCCGCTCGGCGTCCTCGTCGGCGATCTAGTAGTAAGAGTCAATAGCGCTCTTGGCTCGAGTCCCCACCGCCGCGCCGCGCCATCAAACGTACTCGTGGTTGGGGGACGACGCCATGCCGATCTGGTCCACGACCCAGAGGTCACTGCCCAAATCAGGCGATGGCTCGCCCCGACTCCATGACCGGGCCCGCCTTCGCGAGCTGATCCACCTCACTCCCCTGGACCCGGAATAGGTGGGGTTGACGTCACCTCGCCAATGTGTGCGTCGTCACCGACTGGAGGTGGTGTCAAACATGAGACTGTGGATTCTGTCTTGGCCGGTCGACATCTCTGAACCATGTCTGAAGGCAGGGATCTGGCAAATATCGGAGTATTGAGCCGGCCGACCTGGCCTGGCGGGAGGCGCCTCTCGAGGAGTGCAGAGAGCTCCTCCAATATCTGAGCGGGCGTTGAGAAGGCCGGATCTTCGGCTCGCAACCGAAATCAACCGGCGGTTCCCTTCACATCGTCCCATTGCAGGTAGAGTCGATGACAGCGGCCCAATCCGAGCCGTTCACTTTTGCTCGCGGATCCTCCGGCCCACCGAACCGGAACCAGCTGCCTGGACCAGTGACCACCACGACGCGCTCAACACGAGAGCAGGCAGAAGGAGCCCATGACGACAGGTTTTGATCCAACTATCGGCTTTGTGTCGACTTTCCCGCCAACCGTCTGCGGGATCGCCAGCTACACAGCCTCTCTCGTCGAGACCCTGGCAGCCAAGGGGGGAAGACCAGCACGTCGGGCGGGCGTCGTCAGGCTGACAGACGGACTCTCGCGTGACGCCGACGCTCCGGTGGTATTCCATCACCGGACCGGCCAGCGAGCCTCCCTCGCCACGGCGGCGGCGATTCTGAACACCTATGACACCGTCTCCATCCAACACGAATTCGGCATCTTCGGCGACGACGATGGCAGCGAGGTCCTGGACCTCATGTCGAGCCTGGAAGTGCCCACCGCCGTCACCCTTCACACCGTTCTCAGCGACCCCTCGACCCATCAGCGGACGATCATCGACACGGTGTGTCACCTCGCCGAGCGGATCATTGTGATGAGCGAGACAGCCTCCAAGCGGCTGATCGACCGCTACGGCGTCGAGCCGAGTCGAATCAGCGTCATCGCGCATGGAGCAGACCCTGCGTTTGCGGGCCCGTCACTCGTGACCGGCGATCGGCCGTTGGTCCTGACGTGGGGGCTGATAGGCCCCGGCAAAGGTCTGGAGTGGGCGATCGAAGCTTTCGCCCATCTCGGCGACATGGAACCGCTGCCCCGGTATCGAATAGCCGGCGCGACGCACCCTCATGTGCGGAGAGAGTCCGGAGAGAGCTATCGCGAAGGCTTGAAGATTCTGACCGAGAGACTGGGTTTGGGAACGACGATCGAGTTCGACGGCCGATACCTGAGCCGAGCGGAGTTGGCCCGCCTCGTACGCAGCGCCGATGTGGTCGTTCTCCCTTACGAATCGGTGGAACAGGTGACCTCAGGAGTCCTCGTGGAGGCGATCGCAGCCGCCAAACCGGTGGTCGCCACAGCGTTTCCCCACGCCGTCGAATTGCTCGCCGGGGGTGCCGGATCGGTCGTACCGTTCGGCGATCCCGAGTCTCTCGCCGCGGAGTTGCGGCGGATCCTCACGGACAGACCGACACGGTCGCTCATGGCGCAGCGAGCCCAGCAGCTCGCAAAAGAGTGGTACTGGCCCACGATCGGCGACCGGTTCGCAGCGACGATGTCAGAGATTGCGACCCTCGAACAGCCCCCAACGGCCTTGACTCCGGATCGTCAACGTGTCGCTGGGTGACTTCGTGAATGTCGGTCATCCCTCCGCAGGCGGCGGAGGTGTGCCCCGCCCGAGCTTCGGGCATCTGCGAGATCTCACTGAAGAAAGTGGTCTCTGGGAGCATGCCAGCTATTCGACGCCGCGGAAGGAACATGGATTCTGTAACGACGACAACGCCCGCGCCCTGGTGATCGTCGCACGGGAGCAGACGGAGGACCTGACCGACCTGGCGGCCATATACCTCGATTTCGTCCTCTCCGCACGAAGATCTGATGGCAGGTTCCACAACCGTCGGGATTCAAGAGGTTCATGGGTTGACGACACCGGCAGCGACGACAGCGAAGGAAGGGCCTGGTGGGGCCTCGGTGCCATCGCTCGACAGGGGCCGGAGGCGTCGATGAAGGACGCCGCTCTCGCGGAGTTCGATTCCTGTGCCACCTTCCAATCCTCACATCTGAGGTCGAACGCGTATGCGGCGCTGGGAGCGGCAGAAGTCGTCACCGCCAGGGGTCCGCTTCAACAGGCGCTCGAGCTACTCGATAGGACGAGCGCGTCGATCGCCAACGCGGCCCGCTCCTCGATTCCCTGGCCCGAGACGCGGCTCACCTACGACAACGCCCGGATTCCCGAAGCGCTCATTGCCGCCGGGGTCGCAATCGGAGACGAGCGACGCACGCTCTTGGGGATTCGCCTCCTCGAGTGGCTGTTTCAAAACGAGAGCCGAGGAAGCCGATTCAGCTTCACACCTATCGGCGGAGCGAAGCCCGGTGAAAACGATCCGGCATTCGACCAACAGCCAATCGAAGCTTGGGCAATGGCCGATGCCTGCTCCCGGGCATGGTCGGTGACCGGCGACACGAAATGGGTGGGGAGGGCCCTGCAGGCCGCAAGTTGGCTTCTCGGCAACAACGACAAGAATGCCATGCTCTACGACGCCGAATCTGGAGGCACTTTCGACGGGTTGACTCGAGATGGAGTCAACCTCAACAAAGGAGCGGAATCGACGCTGGCCGGCATCGGGATCCTCCAGGTGGCGGCGCAATGCCTGCGCGTCGTCGAGTCGATCGAGGGATAGACCATGGCTGGCGTCCCAGTCGTCCGATCGACTGTGCGGTTGCCCCCGGACCCGACACGAAAGATCCTCAGGCCATACCTCCCGCCCGGCCACGACTCTCCGCCATCAGGGGGCAATCGAGTCGAGCGCATCATCGATCGGGCACTGTCACTCTCGCCGAAAGAGCGCAGCGCCACACTCGACGAGGTGTACCGGGACTTCGCAGCTCGCTGGGTAGACCTCGACGAGGCTCTCATGAACGGCTATAGGGCGGCCGAGCACCAGGCCCCCTCACTCTCGACCATCGATGAGGACGAACGCCGCCTCATCGGGGCATACTTCCTCCACGAGTACTCCGTTGAAGGCGCAGCCCTCACCAACCCATCGATCGTGACCCACCCCGACCAGAGCGGTCTGGCCGAAGGCGTCTTGAGAGTCGTGATCAGCCTGCGTGCCGTGGGTGAGGGTCACATCTCCTCGATCGAGTTTCGAATCGGCGAAGTCGGCCCCGACGGCGAGGTCGAGGTCGCCGATGCCGCGCCGCTTCTCCAAGGAAATCGAGAAACACCCCTCTTCGACAAGGCAGTCTTCAGTGCGAGGCTCGAGGGTCTTGGCGCCGACACCGAGCTTCTCGGAATTGCCCTGGGCGGACTGGATGAGCTCTTCACCATGGCCGAACTCGACGAAGTCCTCTCAACACTCGAAGCGAACCCGACCTCCACGCCCGTAACCTCGCAAGTGATCCACACGATGCATTGGCTCGCGTCCTCCAATTACGAGGTGAAGTTCTCCCCTGAAACGGATCTGTCACAGCGGATTCTCACTCCCAGCGGACCCGCCGAGAGCCACGGGATGGAGGACGCTCGATTCGTCCGGTTCACCGATTCGGATGGCTCGGTCACCTACTACGGGACCTATACCGCCTTCGACGGGATCAACATCCTCCCCCAACTGATCGAGACCACGGACTTCGTCACTTTCCGCGTTGCCACACTCAACGGATCTGCGGCCGTCAACAAAGGGATCGCGCTGTTTCCCAGGCGGATCGGTGGGCGCTACGTCGCAATGGGAAGGTCGGACGGCGAGAGCAACTACCTCATGACGTCCGACCACGTACGTTTCTGGGACCAAGCCGACCTCATCCAGGTGCCTGCGCAACCGTGGGAGTTGATGCAGATCGGAAACGCAGGGGCTCCAATCGAAACCGACGCGGGATGGCTCGTCATCACACATGGAGTTGGCCCCATCCGCCAATACGCCTTGGGCGCCGTCCTCCTGGACCTCGACGAACCGACCCGGGTCATCGGTCACCTCAACGAGCCGCTGCTCGTACCTGGCGATGACGAACGAGACGGGTATGTGCCCAATGTGGTCTACTCGTGTGGATCGCTGATCCACGACAACAATCTGATCATTGCCTACGGTGCGTCAGACACCTCCACCGGGTTCGCCACCGCTCCCGTCGACGCCGTTCTGTCTGCTCTCACCGGGTCCTGAGCCCACCAGGGGGCGCTGTCGGCATTCGGGCGAATGTGCATCACGCGCACCTTCGAACCTGAACCCAAACCGCGTGCCTCCTAGAAGGCGCGCATCTCCTGGAAGGGCGGCAACAAGGACTGGCTCATGGCCAAGCTCAAGGGCCGCAAGCGGCGGCCCCGACTCGGCCTTGCCGCGACTCAGTGGCCTTCGTGAACCTCGACGATGTCGTCGGCTATCAGGCCATGCGCTTCACGATGCACGGCTATGGCTGCCTCGGCGTTTGGGGCGTCGACGAGGCAGTAGACGGCACCTTCATCCTCGTTGTACCAGTACCGCTTGTAGTCCACGCCGTACTTCTCCTGAGTGGCCAGGTCCGCCTGGTGAGCGCCCTCGACCGCCTCCGCCGTCAGGTCGGCCACGTTCTTGTGGGTATCCATGTAGAGCGGCATCGCAGCTCCCTCCGATCCGGGAGAAGGAGATTGGCCGAAAGAGCGTTCCGCCGGTCCGAGTGGCTTCTCTTGTCGATTCCTGGCAGGCGAACTACTCGATATTCGACCCAGGGGTTGCGCCAACGAGGGTAGCCCGTCGGTGACCCTCCATGAGCACTCATCACATGTGGCCCGAATAACCGCCGAATCAGCTGCCGTTGGCAGCGGGAAACCTGTCGTTGCTGGGATTTGGGCAGTCAGGCCGGCAGCATCAAGCCTCGTCCAAACGTCGGATTCCGCCGCGACCCGGAGGAAGTGAGTGAGTCTGAGTCGCCGGCTCAACACGGTCGTGTGGACCCACGACCTGGAAGACGACACCCTGGGCCACAGCAAAGACTCCTTCGCCTCAGACCGACCCCGCCAGCAGCTCCTTGACCGTGGTCTCCAACGGCCGGGCCGAACCGCGGGCGCGGGCGGCGGCGTAGGTGTCGGCATCCATCTCAGCTTCCAGCTCGCCGAGTAGCCCGGTGGCGATGGCCCCCAGCGAGTCGGATTCGTAGACCATCGTCCGTCCGCTGCTCGGGTCGGCGATGACGCTGGCCATCAGCATCACCGCCTGTTCACTCTTCCCCATTCGCGCCCGGACCTGGGCGATTGCGACCACCATCGCCGCAATCTCCACGGCCATCCCGGTCTCCTCGGACATTGCCAGGCTCCCCACGAATGCTTTCTCTGCCTGTTCGAGGTGGCCGATGGTGAGATAGGCCTCACCGAGCTGTTTCAGACCGATCTGGATCATCCGCCGGAATCCGATCTCCCTGGCGTTGATCACCACCTCCTCGAGGATCTCGATGGCCTCCGCCGGCCGCTGGCTCTTGGCGGAGATCATCGCCTTGGTCACCAGGTTCATCGACAGTTTCCGGTACTCGCCCCTGGCGACCAGGACCCGCTCCCCCTCGGCGATGAGGCGCTCCGCCGTCTCCAGATCGCCCAGGAGGATGCTCGACCCGGCCAGGTAGGTCTTGTTCTCCGCGGCCAGCCATTCGTCGCCGGCCTCCTCGGCACGACGAACCGCCTCGGCGCTGACCTCGTGGAGTGCCTCGTTCTGTCCGGTGTACCCCAACGCAATGCACTGGTACTGGACTGCCATCACATAGGCGGTCAGGTCGGGCAGGTCGGAGAGGATGGCCACCGCCTCGGCCGCTTGAGCCAGCACCTCCTGTGGCCGGCCCAGGATGGACGTGAACCAGGCGACCACCCCGCTGGAGGCGGCCCGGGTGATCCGGACCGCATCATCCGGGCTGTCGGGGTCCAACGCGTCCACGGCCTCGTCGAACAAGCTGAGCGCCGCCTGGTGCCACCCTCTGATGTCGTAGAGGAACCAGAAAGCGAAGACGAACTTTCGGGCCTGAGCCCCCTCCCCTCGTGCCAGTGAATGCCGCCAGGCGGCGCGCATGTTGTCGAGGTCTTCTTCCATGATTCGCAGCGATTGCTTCTGATCGCTGGCTCCCAGCAGTTGTTCGGCCTGGGCGGCCCGATCGGCGAAGTAGGAGGTGTGGGCATCCTTGGCCCGGTCCCAGGCACCGGAGTCCTCCTGCAGAGCAGCTTCGGCGTACTGGCGCAGCAGCTCGTGGACCGCGTACCGGCCCGCCTCCCGGTCCGAGACCACCAGCGACTTGCTCGCCAGGGCGGCCAGGTTGCGCAGCGACGCTCCGGCCACTGCCTCCGCCGCCTCCCTGGTGAACCCGTCCCTGAACACCGACAGGGCCATGAATATCCGCTGCTCCTCTGCGCTGAGCATCGACCACGAGTAGTCGAACACGGCCCTGATGCTGCGGTGACGGTCGGGGATGCCGCCCTTCTCGCTCTCCAGGAAGTCGAGGCTCTTGGCCACCTCGGTGGCGATGTCCTCGAGTGAGAGCATGTCGACCCAGGCGGCCGCCAGCTCGATGCCGAGGGGCATCCCATCGATCAGGGTCAGGATGCGCTGCAAAGGCTCGACGTCGTCTGTGGAGAGGGCAAAGGAGGAGTCGGCTCGCACCGCGGCTTCGACGAACAGCCGCACCGCGTCGGGCTGCCCCTCCTCGGAGACGTCCCAGCTGGTGTGTAGACCGCTCAGGGTCATCAGGGTCTCACCGGCCACGTTGAGCTTGGCCCGAGAGGTGACGATCACCTTGACCTCGGGCGCCCCCCGGAGGATCTCAGTGACGATCCCGGCGTCTGCGACCAGCTGCTCGAAGCTGTCGAACACCAGGAGCCGCCTCTTCCTACCCAGGTAGGCGAGCAGCTGGGTATGCAGATCCTGATCGCTGGACAGCGCGATCCCCACCGATTCCGCCACCGTCTGGACGATGTCCTCAGGCGAGGTGATCGGAGCCAGATCGACGAAATACACCCCGTCGGGGAAATCCGGGGTCAGCTCCGCGGCGACCTGGATGGCAAGCCTGGTCTTCCCGGCGCCGCCCGGGGCAAGGATGGTCAGCAGCCGGGTATCCGCGAGGATTCGCTGGGCATCGGCCAACTCCTCATCCCGGCCGACGAACCCGGTGAGCTGGAGGGGCAGATTGTTGGGGGTGGCGCCAAGGGACGCCAGCGGCGGGAACTGGCCTTCCAACCCTTCGACGTCGAGCTGGTAGACGTGCTCGGGCCGGTTGAGGTCCTTGAGCACGTGAGCGCCGAGATCGCGTGCCGAGAGCCCAGCGGGCAGGGTGTCCCGGACCAGCTCCCAGGTAGAGGCGGAGATGATGGTCTGGCCGCCGTGGGCGATCGCTCGCAGCCGGGCCGCCCGGTTCACCGCCGTTCCGTAGTAGTCGCCGAGCTGAAGGTCGGCGGCCCCGGTATGGAGCGCCATCCGTACCCGGAGCGGACGCGGGGTGGGCCATCCGACGGTGGCGAGGCGACCCTGCATCTCGGCGGCCGCTCTCACCGCGTCGGCGGCGTCGGCGAAGACGA
>JBAVPF010000292.1:0-1772 GCA_049692815.1 Acidimicrobiia bacterium | reverse complement strand
GGCCGGGCTGTCGTGGTTGCCCGCCACCACCAGGACCGGGGAGACCCGGGCCAGGTCGAGAAGCGCCCGCCACACGATCTGCTCGGCGGCCGGAGCGGGGGAAGCAGTGTCGAAGACATCACCGGCCACGAGGGTCAGGTCGACCTTGTGCTCCTCGGCCAGCCCGACCAGCTCTTCGAGCACGGCACGATGCTCCTCGGAGCGGTCACGCCCCCGTATGCGACGGCCGACGTGCCAGTCGGATGTGTGCAGGATCTTCACCACTGAAGATCGTAGGAACGGGCTGGGACAGATTCGGGGAGCATGGTCACGGCTCGAGCAGGCCCACCAGACGCTCCTTGTGCGCTTCGAAGGCCGCCCGCCCCTTCGAGGTCAGTCTGTAGACGGTCCGGGGTTTCCTGCCGACGTAGCCCTTGTCGATCTCCACATATCCCGCGTTTGCCAGCTTTGCCATGTGTGAGGAGATGTTGCCCGCGGTCAAACCGGTTTGACGGGAGAGGTAGAGGAAGTCCGCCTCCTCGATCACATAGAGATTGGCCATCAGGATGAGACGCGCCGGCTCGTGGATGAGACGGTCGAACGTCTCCAACCCGGGATCGGTCATGCCTCCTCCGGCACGGGGTGCGATTTCACGAAGCGAACCAGCATCACCAGGCCGACGATGGCGATGACGCCGCCTGAGCCCAGCAGGGGCCAGCCAGGGTTGGCCTCGAGGAGGGCCGTCGCCAGACCACCCGCCGCCAGCGTCAACCCGTAGAAGACGAATCTCCACGCCTCGAGCAGTACCGCCAGACCCAGTGCCAGGAGCGCCAGCAGCCAGGCCAGGAGACCGGGCACCAACAGATCAAAAATCGTCTCGTCGACCAGCGAGCCTTCGACAACGAGAAAGACGAGGACACCCATCAGCAGCAGGAGGACCCCAACTCCCAGCAGCATGATGAGATTCCGCCGCTCCTTGTCGCGGCGTGGCTCCGACCAGCGCACATAGCCGAGACGCTTCTCGACGAACTGCTTGCGACCCGAGATGGCCACGGTCACGAAGACGGCCGGAAGGATCCCCGCCAGCCCGCCGTAATCCGGGAGCCATATCCAGGCGGCCCCGATCCACAGAAACGAGATACCGACGAACAAGTCGATGATCCCGTCCGAGTAGGCACGGCGATATGCCGACTGCTCCATCGACTGAAGCGAATTGCCGATGCTCATGACCACCTCTCTGCAAACTACTTTGTAGCACAAAGCTAGTGAGAGGGAGGGCGATCGAACCAGGGCCGAAGGTCCCAGCGCCGTGCGAGCGCGTTGGGCCATTCACCAATGTCTGCGTCGACCCCACCTGGCGTTCACGACTGATCTCTGGGACGAGGAAAGGACACCGTCCGCCGCCCCAACCCCACGCCTGACCCGTCGAAAGCAGTGAGCGTGAGGGCGTCGAAAGCCGGGTTCCCGCGGCGACCAGCGCGGGTGCTCACCAGTGCCGGCGAATCAGGACTCATTTCAGCCACGGCTCTTGCGAACCGCTGTAGAACATCATCGACTCGATCACTCATCCAACACCTCGCGAAGCCGCGACCGCGCGCGAGCCAGATGGGACTTGACCGTGCCAGGGCTTATCTCCAGCAACTCGCCTATCTGATCAGGGCTGAGGTCTTCCCAATACGTCAAGGTCACCATCGCCCTCTGTTGTGGGCTGAGTTTCAGGACAGCTGCGATGACCTCCGGCCGAAGCTCAGGGTCAAATCGCGCAATCCTGGCGGCGAAGTGCTGCTCTCGAC
>JBAVPF010000291.1:0-4055 GCA_049692815.1 Acidimicrobiia bacterium | reverse complement strand
GCCAGGGCCCGACACCGGTGTCCTCGACGGCAAATTCCGTCTCTCTCCGAGCCAGGCTGAGTCCTATGCGGGATGTCCGAGACGGTACGTGCTGGAGAGACGGCTCCGGCTGGGCGACACCACGTCGGCATACGCCCAGTTTGGAGTCCTGGTGCACGAGGTGCTGGAGCATGCGGAACGTGAGGTCATCGGCACCGGGGAATGGCACGCACCACTGGAGAGGGCCCTGGAGATAGTCGACGACATCTGGGAGCACGCCGACTTCGGCGGTGCGGTGCTGACCGGCGCATGGAAGGCCAAGGCGGTGGACATGCTGGCCAAGCTCTATGAGCGGTGGCCCGGGCGTGGGGAGCCGGTGGCCGTGGAGCTCGCCGTCGAGAGCCTCATCGGTGGGGTCACCTGGATGGGTCGGATCGACCGTCTGGAGCGGAACGACGAAGGGATCCGTGTCGTCGACTACAAGACGGGCACCAGCTACCCGACATTGGACGAGGCGGCCGAGTCGATCCAACTCGCCTTCTATGCGATGGCGGTCGGTGAATCGGGCGAAGAGGTCATCGCCTCCGAGATGTGGTTTCCGAGAGCGCGCAGCGTCAAAGTGATCACACGCGAGCTCGCCATGCACATGGTCGACGAGATCCGAAGCCGGCTCGAAGACATCACCAACCGGATCGCCGGGGAAGACTGGGCGCCTCAGGTGAGCGCGGGCTGCAACCGATGCAGCTTTCGCCAGTCCTGCCCTGCGTGGCCGGAGGGAAAGGGAGCGTTCCTGACATGACGCTGGTCCCGACGCCCGAACAGCAGAGGATCCTCGACCTGGGAGCGACCTCGATCAGGGTGCGCGCCGGCGCCGGGACGGGAAAGACAACCACCGTGGCGATGGTCATCGCCAATCTCGTCGAGAACCACGGATACGAGCCGGAGCAGCTCCTCGGCCTCACCTTCACCAACAAGGCGGCGGCCGAGCTGGCGCAGAGAGTGGGCGAGATGCTCCCGGAGACGGTCGACCCCGCCCGACAGGTCGAGGTCCACACCTACCACGGTTTCGCCGCACAGTTGCTGAGCGAGTTCGGCGTGCTCGCCGGCGTCGACACACGGGCGGGAGTCGTCACCCCGACCTTCGCCCGTCAGCTGATGCGCGACGTCTTCCTCCACGAAGACCGGCCCCATCTCGACATGACCTATGCCGGCACGCTCGATCGGATCAGACGTCTCAACGACCAGTTGGGCGATCATCTCCTCAGGCCGGCAGACCTCGTCACCGGGAGCGTCCTGCTGGCCGAGGAGGAAGACCCGTGGCATGCCCGCATCGAGATGGCGCGAGTGCTCGGAGGATATGACCAGGCGAAACGAGAGCTCCGTGTCGTCGACTACGCAGATCTGGTCACGCTCTCGGTTCGCATCCTCACCGGGCACCCGGCCCTGACCGAAGGCGTGCGCGAACGGTACCGGGTCCTGATACTCGACGAGTACCAGGACACCAACCCCGCCCAGCGAGTGCTCATATCCACCATCTTCGGCGATGGCTTCCCGGTGATCGCGGTCGGTGACGAGGACCAGACCATCTACGAGTGGAGAGGCGCCTCGGCGGAGAACTTCGAGCAGTTCACCAGTCATTTCCCGACAGCCGACGGCTCCCCGGCCCACGACGCTTCGTTGACTCTCAACCGCCGCTCCGGGCATTCGATTCTCGACGTCGCCAACGAGGTGCGGAGACGGGCCAACCCAGGTTCCGACGACCTCGAGCCCGCCGGCGACATCGAAGACGAGGTGGTCACGTACTGGGCCTCTGATGCACTGTCGGAAGCAGAGTGGATCGCGAGACGGTTCGAAGCCCTTCACGACGAGGGCACCGCCTGGAGAGACATGGCCGTCTTGTTCAGGAAGAACAAGGACTTCGCGGTCGTGGTGGACGCTCTGGGCGGACACGACATCCCCCTGGAGGTGGCAAACATCGGCGGCCTCCTCTCGGTCCCCGAGATCTCCATCTTGCGGGCATGGCTCACCATCCTCCAGAACCCGGAGGACTCCACCGCACTGGCCAAAGTCCTGTTTGGCAGCACCTACCGGCTCGGCATCGCCGACCTGGCCGCGTTGACACGATGGCTCACTCGAAACACGGCCATCGACGAAGACAGTGAGGAACCACAGCCGGTGACCCTCGTCGAGGCGATCGAGCAGGCCGGCGAAGTCACCGGTCTGAGCGATCAGGCTCGCAGCCGGCTCGGCCACTTCTACGACGTCTACACCGAGCTCGTCGGTGAGTCGCAAGGGCTCAGCCTGGTCGAGACCTGCCGGCTCATCCTCGACCGAACGCGCGCCTGGCAGGACATCGAGAGCCTTCCCCCCAACCCGCGTCTGACCGCCCGGCTCAACATCTACCGCTTCCTCGATCTGGCCGACGACTGGAGCCCTCTCGCCGGAAGACCGTCGATCGCCGCCTTCCTCGAGTACCTGGAGGTCATGGAAGAGGAGCCCTCCGAGGAGCTGGACTCCGCCAGGCTGTCCGGTGAGGACGCGGTCACACTCGTGACGGTGCATCGGGCCAAGGGTCTGGAGTGGGAGAACGTCGCCATACCGGCGATGTACGACGGCAACTTCCCTTCCAGCACCGTCGGCGGCTTCCCCGACCCGGTGAGATTCGCCCATCATCTGCCGGCCGAGTTCCGCCTCGACGCCGCCATCGACGAGCTGCCCGACGACGACTCCGGGCGCAAGGCATTCTTCCGCGAGAGACATGCCATCCAGGAATGGCGTGTCGCCTATGTCGCCTTGACCAGGGCCAAGAGACGGCTGCTGGTCAGCGGTGCCTACTGGTACGGTCAACCGGAGGTCCGCATCACTCCGGCCGAGCCATCCGAGCTGTTCTCCCTGATAGAGCTTCACGATTCCAGTTCGACGGATGGGCATGCCGACGTCGGGCCGAGACCCGACATCCTTCGCCCCGGCGAGGAGCGCTTCTCCCCGGACCCCCTTTTCGGTGACGGATGGCAGTCTGGGCTGCGCATGACACCCGAGGAGCTGGATCGTCTCGCTGACGAGAACGGCGTGGCCGAGGAGTACCGGCAGATCACGTCGGAGATGGAAGAGCGTCTATTCGCCCTCGACGGGGTGGAGGAGAGGGCCGAGCCCGACACCCCCAGGACGGTGTCGGTGACCGGGCTCGTCACCTACGCCCAGTGCCCCAAGCGCTTCTACTGGACGGACGTCGACCCGCTCCCCCGCCGTCTCAACCCGGCTGCCGTGCGCGGCAGCGAAATCCACCGCCAGATCGAGCTGCACCAGCGGGGTGAAGTTCCCTTCGAGGATCTCGCTCCCGACCTCTACGACGCCATCGATACCGACGATGGCGGCACCGGGGCGTACCGGGCATACGAGGAGTCGAGGTTCGCCGACACCCGGGCTGCGCTGGTCGAGGTGCCCTTCGGCATCCAGACCGGCAACGGCTACCGGGTCAGGGGCCGTATCGACGCCATCTACGCGGACGGTGGCCATTGGGAGGTCGTCGACTTCAAGACGGGTCGGTACAAGGACGACCCATCCCGCATCGTCCAGCTCCAGGCTTACGCCGTGGCAGCCGACAAAGTCGACTTCGGCCTGCCCAAGCCGGAGACCATGGACGTGACCTTCGCCTATCTCGGTGGAGGGATCGACGAGCGGACCACACCCGCCGGCCCCGACTGGGTGGAAGAGGCCCGAGGACGCCTCGACGAGCTCACCTCTGGCATAGAGTCGGCCCGGTTCGATCCCAACCCGGGTGAGTGGTGCGCCGGCTGTGATTTCCTGCGTTTCTGCGAAGCGGGGCGGGCGGAGGTCTCGACATGATCACTGTCGCTGCACAAGGAACGCTCGCCGGAGCGCTGTTCGCCGTGACCATCGGCTATGTGATCGGCTCCGTCCCGACGGCGGGGATGCTGGCTCGCCTGCGTGGGATAGACCTCCGTGCCCTCGGCTCGGGCAACCCGGGTGCCAACAACGCCCTCCGCACCGGAGGCCCGGGTCTTGCCGCTGCCGTCCTCCTCGCGGAGGCCGCCAAGGGATATCTGGCCGTATGG
>JBAVPF010000290.1:0-5780 GCA_049692815.1 Acidimicrobiia bacterium | reverse complement strand
GTTCTCCACCGGGTCCCAGGCCCAGTAGCCGCCCCAGCCCAGCTCGACGTAGGCCCAGTTGGCACCGGCGGCCATCCCCACCGTGAGCAGCGTCCACGAGATGTACACCCACCGCCAGACGGTGCGGCGGGCCGGCACCCCGGGGCCCTCCCGGGGGGCGGTGACGGTCAGGGCGAACGGCACCAGCAAGGTCACGAGGCCCAGGTAGAGGAGGGGCGGGTGATAGACCATCGCAGGATGCTGTAGGATGGCAAGCAGACCCTGTCCGTCGACGGCCGGGATGCCCATAACCTGGAAGGGGCTGGCGTAGAGAGCGGTGATGCCGAGCAGACCGGTGCCCACCGCGGCACCGACGCGGATCGGCGCCTTGTCACGCAGTGCGATCGCCGCGATGCCCAGGGTCAGCGTCGAGTAGAAGAGGAGCGAGCCCTCCATCCCGCCCCAGGTGGCCGCCAGCCGGTAGGGCCAGGGGGTGGCCAGGCTCGTCGTCTCCACCACGTAGGAGAGGGAGAAGTCGGAGACGATTAGCGCCCCGGCGAGGGCAACGGTGGCTGCGCCGGAGAGCAGAGCTGCCGCAATGAGCACCCGTCGGTGGCCTCCGATCACGGCGACGACCCCGAGGGTGATGGCTGCCCAGACGAGGACCGGGCCGACGGCTCCGGCGGTCACACCCCAGAGCGTACCGGCGCTACGGCTTTCCTAATGCTGCAGGGACGGTATATCGGCCCTACAGCGTCTGGAAAGAGCTTCGAGATCGACCCGGCCTCAACGCGACTCGCACCACGCCTTCACCACGGCTTCGATTTCACGCTGCGCCGATTCGACGTCGGCGACGTCGGCGAACTTCATGTACCGGGCGGTCTCGCCCCCGCCCTCGAGCCTGGGGTGTTCTCCCGGGATCAACGCCCCGGTGTGGAACATCAGGCTGACATGCGACTTCGTCCGCGGGTTGAGGCTGGCCATGTTCCCCTCGTACATGAAGGTCGGCGACTTCCACTTGATGGTCTCGGTCATTCGCTCGTCGGCGAGGATGATGTCTCTCACCAGCAGCATCGCGTCCTTTGCCGGGTGCTCGTACCCGTCGAACCAGACGTCGACCTCTGGGTTGGTGGCCATGATGGGGAGACTACGCGCCGTGATCCGAAGCCGGCCAATGGACTCGCCGTCGTGGACTTTTGGATTTGGCTCGGATCGATTGTCGTTATCGGCGCGATCGCCTGGATCCGCCGTCGCGCATGGACATCGAGGACTACTACCAACGCGAGTTCCAGGATCCCCCGACCTTCGACGCCGGTAGCTTCCTGGGTGGCGATCGCTAGCGCGCCCTTCCGGTGGGCACCTCAGCGGATGGGGAAGTCGACTCTGGTGAGCAACTCCTCCTCGGGGACGGACTGGGGATCGTTGAGATAGATCTCCCTGGGTGGGCCTGCCATCTCGTGACCGTGCTCCGATATCCACCCGGTCACCGTGTGGTACGCCGGTGCGATCTCCGAATAGGGGCCATGGTGCATCGTGCTGGCCATCGTCCCGCCTTCCAGCTCCCGGGTGTAGACCTCGCCGTTACCAGCGATCTCGCCGGTCACCGGCACGCAGATCTCGATATCTCCCGCCGTCTCCTCGTCGATGACGTCGTGGTAGACGATCAACGGCGGTCCGGCGGGTGCAAGACCGGATGCGCCCATCTTCTGGACGACTGCGCCGAACCCGGTGCCGATGTCGTCGCCGATCTTCTTGAGGCTCGTGTGGACCTTCACCGCAGCAACGGTCTGCGCAGCGGTCTCTATGACTTCGACTTCGTACGGCATGATGCCTCCCTCTCGTCGGATGAGTGATTCGAGGTAGGCGAGCATGCGCTCCTGGATCACCAGCTGCTCGGCGAGACGCTCCCGATGGGCGACCAACTGCTTGTGCACCAACTCGGGGTCCTCGGTCTCCAAGATCTCATGGATCTCTTCGAGTGGCATGTCCACCGACCGCAGGATGCGCACAGCCTCGGCCTTGTTCGCCTGCCCGAGGTCGTAGTAGCGATAACCCGACGACGGGTCGACATATGCCGGAGCCAGCAGACCGATCTCGTCGTAGAGCCGCAGTGCCTTCACCGACAGCCGCGTCATCTTCGAGAACCGGCCTATGGGAACCAGATTCACCTGCTCGCACCTCCTTCAGCACCCATCCTCCGACCTCCCCCGGGGGGAGAGTCAAGTGCTGTTCGGCATGTTTTCAGCGAAGCCCGACGAGGGCCCTACCAGGTGAGCTCGGAGCAGCCCTCGTGATCCTCCGGCTCCACCTGGAGCGTGGCATGGCTGATCCCGTGTCGTGCCTCGAGAAGATCACGACCCTCGTCGAGGATTGGGTGGGCGTCGACCCCGTTGGCGGTCATCAGGTGGGCGGTGGCGACATCCATCTCCGAGGTGAGAGTCCAGACATGGAGGTCGTGCACGTCGATCACGCCATCGATGCCGAGCAGATCTGCCTCGACAGCTTCGAGGTCGAGCCCGGGCGGGGCCGTCTGGTTGAGGATTCTCAATGCCTGCCCTCCAAGCGCCCAGGCCCTGGGGACGATGAAGACCCCGATGAGCGCGGCGAAGAGGGGATCGGCGTAGCGCCAGCCCGTGAGGATGGTGATGAGGGCGGCCAGGACGACACCAACCGATCCGGCGATGTCGGCGACGACCTCGAAGTAGGCGCCCCGTACGTTGAGCGATTCGTGGGCGCCGTCACGGAGCAGACGCCATGCCACCAGGTTCACGATCAGCCCGGCGACGGCGACTGTCAGCATGGGGGTCGTCAGCACCTCGGGCGGGTCCGTGAACCTCCCGAAGGCATCCCAGAGGACATAGAGCGCCACGGCGAGCAACAACACGGAATTGGCGAGGGCGGCCAATATCTCCAGCCGGTACAGACCGTAGGTTCGGCCCCCTTTTGTCCTTGCCCGATCGGCGGCCACGATTGCGGCCGCCGCCAGACCGAGGCCAAGTGCATCGGTGGCCATGTGTCCGGCGTCGGCGACCAAAGCCAATGAGCCGGTCCAGAAGCCGGCGACGGCCTCGACCACCATGAACGAGGACACGAGGATGAAGGCGACGACCAACGGACGCAGATGTCGCCGACCCGCGCTTGGGACGTGGACATGGGCTCCGCTCAATGCTGATCCTCGTGGTCGTGGAGGTAATGCTCGACGGCGACGTCCAGGAGGAGTCGCACATGTGAGTCGGCCACCCGGTAGAACACCTCCCGGCCCTGCTTCCGGGCTCGCACCAGACCTGCGAGGCGCAACTGGCGCAGCTGATGGCTCGTCGCCGACTCACTCACCTCCACCAGCTCGGCCAGATCGCTCACGCAGAGATCGCCACCTTCCAACAGGGCATAGATGATCCGAAGTCGGCTGGGGTCGGAGAGCAGCTTGAAGCGCTCGGCCAACTGCCGTGCATCGTCCGCGGGAAGAATCCGCTCAGGAGCGGGACCATGCCGATGAGCCGTGTTCGGGGAGCTCACCTTCACAAGGTATCCGCCACGACACCTGAACACAAGCTCAGATGTTCACATATTCAGACGCGGCCGTGACGTCTGCAACGTCCCTGCCGAGGGACTGGCATTCCCCGGTCGTGATCGGCGTGGGATGATCGGAACTTGCTCCTGATCGGAACCGTCCTCGTCGTCGTGGCCGCGGCACTCTTGTGGCTTGGAGCTGAGTTGTTCGTCGAAAACGCCTCGGCAGCCGGCTCCCGTCTCGGCGTCACAGGGCTAGCAGTCGGCCTGCTGCTCGCCGGCGCCGAGCCAGAAGAGTTGATCACGGCGATCATCGCCGCATTGAGGGGTCAGGGTGGGATCGCGGCCGGCGATGCCATCGGAGCCAACATCACCATGCTGACGCTCGTGGTCGGGCTCGCCGCCATCCTCAGACCGCTTCCCATAGGCGGCCGGGTGCGTCAATACCTGGTGGGAGCCTCCGGTCTGGGCCTCGTGGCGGCGCTGCTGATGCCCGGCGGAGTGAGCACGATCGAGGGACTCGTCCTGGTCATGGCCTACATCGCCGCAGTCGCGTTCGTCTGGCTGAGAGAGCGACGGCCACCGGCCATCGGCGAGGTCGCCGAACTGGGTGAGGGGGAATCCGCCGTAGTCGACGGGAAGGAACTCGGCTGGCGAGGGCTGGCGCTCGCCGTGACGGGTATCGGCATCATGGCCCTCGGTGGCTGGGTTGCGGTGATAGGCGCGGAAGACCTGGTCGAGACGTTGGGTGTGGCCCAGTCGGTTGTCGGTTTGAGCATCGTGGCGATGGCGACGACTGCCGAGTTGTTCGCGTTGGCCTTCTCTGCCCACAAGCGTGATCTCTCCGAGCTGGCCGTGGCGGGAGTGGTTGGCTCGGCCGGTTACAACGCGACGGTGACTCTGGGCGGCGCGGCCCTGGCTCGCCCCCTCGGAACATCGGGGATCACCGGCGCCGCCTGGCTGGCGGCGGGCCTCCCCCTCCTGATCCTCGCCCTCGGTGGGCGACGGGGACGTCTCACCCGGATGGCCGCGGTGCCGCTACTCCTCATCTACGGCATCTACATAGTGGTGCTCTACACCTAGCCGGCACAATGGTCACGCCCGACCGGTACCGTCGAGGTAGATGACCGACCTCTTCGAGTCACGTGCTCAAGACCTGGCCGCGCAGACCGCTCCGCTGGCCACCAGGATGCGTCCCCGCTCGCTCGACGAGGTCACCGGCCAGCCGCAGCTGCTGGGTGACGGCGCCGCCTTCCGTCACATCGTCGAGTCTGGCCGCCCCATCTCCATGCTTCTCTGGGGACCGCCGGGCAGCGGCAAGACCACCCTGGCCAGGCTGGTGGCGAACCACGCCGACGCCGTTTTCGAGACTCTCTCGGCGACGTCGGCCGGGGTGAAGGACATACGGGAGGTGCTCGCCCGGGCCCGACAACGTCTCGCCACCGAGGAGAAGCGAACCGTCCTCTTCCTCGACGAGATCCATCGTTTCGCCAAGAACCAACAGGACGCCCTCCTCCCCGGTGTGGAGGACGGGACGCTCGTCCTGATCGGCGCAACCACCGAGAACCCCTACTTCGAGGTGAACAGCCCGCTGATGAGTCGGATGACGCTCTTCAGGCTGGAGACGCTGAGCCCCGAGGACATCGGAACCCTCCTGCAACGGGCCGTGGCCGACACTCAACGCGGCATCGGGTCGCTCGGTGTCGAATTGCCCTCCGACGCTGCGATCGAGCTGGCCACCCGGACTGGTGGCGACGCCCGGCAGAGTCTCAACGCACTCGAGGTGGCCGCCCGGATCGCCGTCGCCGGGGGTCGGACGGTGATCGGCCGCGACGAGATCGCCGAGGCGCTGCAACGCCGTCTCGTCCGCTACGACAAGACCGGCGACTCGCACTACGACGTGATCTCGGCATTCATCAAGTCGGTGCGAGGCTCCGACCCCGACGCCGCCATGTACTGGCTGATGCTGATGCTGGAAGGCGGTGAGGACCCCGAGTTCATCGCACGCCGTCTGGTGATCCTCGCCTCCGAGGACGTGGGACTTGCCGACTCCGAAGGGCTGCGGGTGGCAGTGGCGGCGGCCGACGCCCTCGCCTACGTGGGCCTCCCCGAGGCCACCTATCACCTGGCCCACGCCACTCTGTTCCTGGCGACTGCTCCCAAGTCGAACTCGGTCGGCCGGGCAATCGGGGCCGCCCGAGACCTGGTGCAGAGCGGGCCAACGCCGTCGGTGCCGCTCCATCTCCGCTCCACCGGTTACAAGGGCGCCGGAGATCTGGGCCATGGCGAAG
>JBAVPF010000289.1:0-4425 GCA_049692815.1 Acidimicrobiia bacterium | reverse complement strand
GACACACACCTCGAACGGATTGGCCACGGTGATCATCAGCCCGAAGAAGAAGATCCCGACGATCCCCATGACGGTGAGGGCAGCGGCGCCGAGACGGTCGGGGGAGCGGCGGTAGCGGGCGAAGACGAACCACAGGTACCCGGCGAGCACGAGGCCCCAGAGGACGATCGAGCCTTCCAGCGCCGCCCATGCGGTGGCGATGTCGAAGGGAAACGGGGTGGCGAGGGCGTGGTGGTTGGCCGTGTAGACGAGGGAGAAGTCGTCGAGCAGCAGGGCGAGGACCATCGCTCCCATGGCCGCCACCGCCCCGCCCACGACCAGACGGACCGGGCCCTGCAGGTCAGAGGTCGCGATGCCGCGTGCCGTGGGCACTCCCCGCATCACGAGAAGCACGCATCCGATGAGAGCGGCGAGCACTCCAGCCGAGCCGAGCGCGGCGAGCATCAGCCTCCCTCGTAGTTCCCTTGCTCGGGAGTCTGGTAGTTCTCGTCGTGTTTCACGAGGGCGCTCTCGGCGAGGAAGTGGTCGCCGCTCCAGTACCCCTCGAGGAGGACGGGGACGTTCTCGTTGAAGAGCGGGGGCGGGGTGTTGACCAACAAGACGGGGATGGTCGCCGCGCCATCGGTCACCTCGAATCGGAGGTCTTCTCCGTCTTCGGTCAAGGAGCCTGTGACGACCTCACCGGCCAAGCGAAAGTGCTCGCCATCGGGGAAGGAGTCGCGCTGGCTGACCGCCTCATTGGGGTAGAGGTAGTACGTCAGGTTGTCGTTCAACCCGATGAGGGTGATGGCCACCACCAAAGCAACGACACCGCCGACGCCGAGGAGGATGAACTGACGCTTTCCCATCCGATCAAGGCTCGGCGCGCCGTCGGCGGACGTGCAGGTAGATGGCGTAGCCGAGGATCAGGCCATACGAGATGACGTAGGTGCCCACGACGACGACGGTCTCAGACATCTTCGACCTCGCTGAGCCGAGGCGGGCGGACGGCCTCTCCCGCCAGCTCGCTCTCCGGTGCCATCCGCGCCTCGGCACCGGCCACGTCGATGCGGGCGGTCAGGAGGGCGATGTAGAGCAATGTGAAGGCGGCGAGATTGACCAGCATCGCGGTCAGCATCTCGTCCGGCATGGTCGAACCGTCCGGTCGGATCGACTGTGTCTGGTGGAGTGTGCGAAACATGTTCACCGAGAAGTAGACGAGCGGCACCTGGATGACGGCGAGTACACCCAGGATCGCTGAGCGACGCGCTCGCACGGCGGGGTCGTCGATGGCACCGCGCAATGCGATGTAGCCGACGTAGACGAAGAACATCACTGCCGTGCTCATCAGACGAGGGTCCTGCCAATCCCATGGCGTTCCCCACACCGCCTCACCCCACACCATGCCCGTGAACAGGCCGATCGCGGTGAAGACGACGCCGACTTCGACAGACGAGGCGGCCAGACGATCCCACCTCTCGGTCTTCTTGATGAGCCACATGACCGAACCGAAGGCCGTCACTCCGAAGGCGAGGAATGCGATCCACAGCGACGGGGGATGAATGCCCAACATCCGGCTGTATTCGCCCTGAACCGCATCTGCCGGCGCGGTGAGCGCGAACCAGAGCCCGATCGCCACCGCTATTCCCGCCACGCCGAGCAGGGCCTTGACTCGCGTCATCGTGTCGCTTCCTCGAGAGGTCGGGCCAGGGCCACCCCGGCCACCGCCAGGGCCAGATCACTGGCTATCAACAGAAGTACCCAGGGGAGGATACCGGTGTCCCGGGGTAGTGCCTCAACCGACTGAGAGGCACCGATCACGAGGGGCAGTGCCATCGGCGCCACTATCAGGGAGGCGAGCGTCGTCCGGCTGGAGAGCCCCGTCGTCACCTCCCCGGCCAGGGTGCCCAGCTCGGTGAGGCCAAACGCCACCAGGATCGACAACAGCGCGAGAAGCGGCCAGCCCCCTTCTGGCACGTCGGGATCGAACAAGACGGCCATCGACACCAGCATCACCAGGAAGAACGCGATCGTCAGCATTGCCCCGGACATGAGCCGTCCCACGAATCGGGCCGCCGGGTCAACGCCGAGCAGTGCCTGGAGGTCTCGTCGCTGAATGCTGTCGTTGGCCGACTGACGCAGGGCGACCTGCATCCCGAAAAGGATGCCCACGGCCCAGAAGATCCCGACACCGACCTCTGACACCAGCGAGAGCCGGAGCCCAAGCGACAGCGGAAAGACCATCAACGCAACCACGGCGAACGGAACGGTGATACGAAGCGTGCTGCCCACCCGCTGTTCCACGGTCAGGTCGACCCTGGCTATCTCGAGAGCCTGACGCCAGAACCTCAAGACGTTGCCTCCAGCCGGCCCGACTCGAGACGCAAGACGCGGTCGCACAGGGAGACGAGCTGAGCACGGTCATGGGAGACGACCATCGCCCCACCGCCGCGATCGCGAACGGAGCGCACTAAGGCGCCGATGAGATCGCGGGCCGATTCGTCCAGGCCCGCCGCTGCCTCGTCGAGGAGGAGAAGACGCGGCCTGGTCAGGAGCAGGTAGGCGATCTCCACTCGTCGTTGCATGCCAAAAGAGCACGCCTTGGCGTGCCGGTCCGCTGCGTCGGCGAGACCGACTACGTCGAGGGCGCGACCCACCCTCGACGGGTCGATGCCGGCGAGCCTGGCCACGTGGGTGAGGTTCTCAGCGAGTGTCAGCTCGGAGATGAGAGCAGGCTGGTGGCCGATGAGGCCTATCGAGGCCCTCACCTCCCTCGGGTCGTCGTGGACGGGGTCTACGCCGAGGACCGTCGCCGACCCTGCGTCCGGCTTGACCAGGGTGGCGGCCGTGCGCACCAATGTGGTCTTGCCGGAGCCGTTGGGGCCTGCCACCCCGACGCTCTCCCCGGGGGCGAGGCTCAGATGGAGGTCGGCGAGGACCGGCCTCCCCCCGAGCGATACACCGGCGCTCTCGAATCGCACGATCCACTCCACGCACGAAGTCTCATGCGCCTGACCCGTCGGCTCAAGTCGAGTCGTGGCCGCTCGGGCCGGCGAACCGGGGTCCGACGATGGCCGCCACGGCTCCGATGAGGATTCCTGCGGCGTACCAGAGCACCGGTCCGCCCGAGAGACTGGGACGCAGCGGCTCCGTGATCAGTCGAATGCCGGCTGCCACCCCGAGCGCAACCGCCGCCCGGGCCCACGGACGCCACCCGACCCGGGAGACGACGATGGCACCGACGACGAGACCGACGGCTGCGTACAACTCGACAGGATGCCGGGTGACGAGACTGCCCGTCTGCGCCCAGGCCCAAGGAAGGCTGGACGGGGTGCCGAGACAGGTGTCGCGCCACACACACCCGGCGTGCCAGCCGGCCAGGCCGAGCAACACCGCCGGTGCCATGGCGTCAACGGCCCCCGGAGTCTTGCGGGCCCCCCATACGAGGGCCGCGATGAACGCGACACTTGCAGCCACCGTCTCCACGCCGCCGCGGACGATGACGATGTCAGCGGGGTGGGTGAGCGGGCTCACCCCGTCCCCGATCATGGCGACGAGACGACCGGTGACCAGGCCGATGACCACGGCGGTGATCAAATGGTCCATTGGCCGGTCGGGCAGATGCTCGTCCCGGATCCGCAGACCGAGCCAGGCGGCGGCGGCGGCGGTGAGGGCTGCCCACAGGAGGCTGAATTCCATCAAGCCCCCAGCTGGAGGATCTCGTCGATGTTCAGTGCCAGGGTGCGTTCGTCGAGGACACCGTTGTGGAGGGCGAACAACTCGCCCTGTGGCCCGAAGAAAATGGTTATCGGCGTCCCGATCCCGCCGTAGTGATTGGGTATGGCCCGGTCACGGTCGAAGAAGTGGTCGAAGTCGAGCCCGAACTCGGCGAGGAACTGCCTGGCGTCGGGCTGGCTGTCCTGAACGTCCACTCCGATGAACTCGATGCGGTCGCCGTAGGTCTTGCTCGCCTCGGCCAGCAGGGGCGCCTCCGACCTGCAGGGCAGACACCATGATGCCCACACATTCACCACGGCCGGCCGATCCAGGGCACTCAGGTGGCTGGTGAGCTCCTCGACGGTGATTGTGGGCAGGTCGGTGCCGCCGGTGATATTGGCGGTAGGAGCGGAACAGGCCGTCACCACCAGGGCGACCACCGCAAGTCGTCTCAGCATGCTCGGGGTACAACGGCGCCCGTGTGGCGCTTTATGCCGCTCTGGGCGTGAGACGCTCGATGCGAGGCGTCGGATAGGCGAAGATCCCGGTGCACTCGATCATCTTCAGCGGCTGGCTCTTCAGCCACCGCCAGATGATGGCGGCTTCCTCGGCGAGCTCGACGGACGGCGCCACCGGGCCGACCGTCACCGGCCCGGCGTGGGGACGGAGTCGGGGAAGGGCTCCCGGTGGCCGTGTCTCCACCAGACGCCCGTGGTCGATCGTCACGGT